>CAZMDM010000020.1:0-9182 GCA_964564775.1 uncultured Desulfonema sp.
CGGTTTCTTTGACTTCCTCCGCGGCTGCGATATTCATCATGATGCCCATTATCACAGCGATTACCGATATGACAATTTTCAGACTCTGATTCATCGTTCCCCTCTTACGCATTCAGAATGATTTTTCTGCCTTTCGTAACATTTTTCCGGCATTCAGCCAGATGAACAGACTGGTCATCAAAGACATAATTGATATACCGAGAAAGGCTTTGCTCATTTTGTTCAACGGTTGAGATTTTTCGGAGGATGCGGACGGATCAGGCTGCCTTTGATTCTGATCCGCATTGACTGTCATTTCCAGCCGATGCCCGATTTCATCCTCCACCACGATTTTCCATATTCCGCCGGTATCCGGGAAAAAACAGAATCGTCCGTTTCGGTCTGTTCTGCCGGTTTGAAAAACGGTTTTCGAATCCGGCGCGGATATGGTAACTTTGGCATAACGCATGGCTTCCCCGCCGTCATATATCGCCCGTATTGCCAAACCTCCTGCTCCTTCCGAAATTCCCTGTACGCTGTGAGCAAAGCTGTCGGGAATATCGAGAAAGAGAAGCAAAAATATGATGATTTGAAGAAACAGGTGAAATGCTGATGAAGCTCTCTGTCTTCCGATCACTTTTTTCAGCCTTCATACTTTGCCGCGAGCGGATCTTTACCGTTCGGAAACATTGCGCCGAAAGGCTCGAACCGTTCGGTATCGGCAATCGTGCAGAAGTGCATTCCTTTTTTGCTTCCGACCATCATCAGGGGTTTTACTTTGCTGAGATCGAGTGTTCCCTCCGAAGTCAGATATTTATCATCCACCTCAAGCCGCAGCACTTTTCCCATGATGAGGACATAATCGGATTCCTCATATTCTTTGAAAAGCTCGCATTCCATCCACGCATAACATCCGGCAATGCCCGGAGCTTTGATGATCTCAGACGGCTTTTCATCCAGATTTGCGTCTTTGAATTCGTCTGCTTCCGGCGGGCTGAACTTTGCAGTCGGAACCACTTTGTCTGCAAGGTCTGTTCCGGCAAGGTTCACGACAAATTCCCGGGTTTCCCGAATATTGACCAGTGTATCCCGGCGTTTTGCCGAAGCCAGACAGATCAGGTCCAAGGGACGCAGCACCGGCATAATGCAGGAATACGGCGCAATGTTGCGGATGCCGTCTTTGCTGATGCTTGAAATAAACGCCACCGGCAGCGGCATGAATCCTTCTCTCATAAACGGTTTGAAAATCATGGTTTTTCCTTTCGATTCAGAATGCAATCCGAAAACCGGCAATCACAGATGCACCGGGCATGGGATAGCCTTTTTTCTGCTCATAATCCGTATCTGTAAGGTTTTCACCGGATACATAAAACTGCCCTTTCACGCTCTCGCAGAATTTGTAGTCATAAGCGATTTTGCCGTTGAGCAGAAAATAGGAGTCCACCTTGTCTTTGTTGACCGTATTTTCCTGCCTGCCGCGCGACGTAACGAACTGCTCATCCACATACAACGCGTCCAGGCTGATATGAAAATGCTCCAGAAAACGGTAATTGATGCCAAAGCTTGCGCTCAGTTCCGGTGAATACGGGAGATCGGACGGATTCACATCCAGATAGGTCAGTCCGGCAAACAGCGATACATCTGCTATCGGCGTGAATATTACAGACGCTTCAATTCCCTCTGTATCGAATTTTCCGATATTTTCCCACACCGGCGGCGCAGGCGGCGGTACAGAGGTTACGATTCGGTTTTTGCCTTCATCTTTGAAATACGTGATGTCTGCTTTTGCTTTGTCCGAAAACGCTTGGGAAATGCCGATTTCAAGATGATTGACGGTTTCGGCTGTCAGATTCTGCCAGCGATTGTCCCCGGGCATGAACATCACGTCCTGTACTTTGGCAAACATGCCCGGATAATTGACGCCTTTTGAATAAAATCCATGCAGTTCGGTGGCTTTATAGCCGAGCGCAAGTCCTGCCTGCGGTCCGGTTTCGCTGTCAAATTCGCTGTGATTAAAATATCTTGCACCCACAGAAGGTGTCAGATACCAGCCGTCTGCAAAATCAAAGCGATGACTGACTGCTGCGTAAGGAGAAAATATCCGAAATCTGTCTTTGTCAAAATGTCTCAAGGATGTCGGCGTAACCAAATCCACCTCTCCGACAATGGTATCCATATCCACGCCTGTCAGAAGCTGCCCGCCTTTCCAGAGTTTCAGGGTCTCACGGATTCGGAGTCCGTAATTGCGATAATCTGTCAGCGTATCCGAATCATTTTTCTTGGTGGCGGAGTTATACTGCCCCACCCAGTCAATATGCCCGTCTTCCACATACAGCTTCACATAACCTTCTCCCCAGTCATGGCGGTTGGAAAGCGTTAAGATGCTGAAATTGTCATTTGTATTGAAAGTTCCGTTTTTCTGAGCATTTGGCGTATCAGCCCCCGGATCATCTGCCCAGTTGTCCGTGCGGTTGAAAATCAGGCTGAGATTCCAATTTTGGGACAAATCATATCCCAGTCTCCCGAAATAATTCTGCAATTCACCGCCCGCATTATCCCGGTGTCCGTCCGATCTCCGGTAGCTCTGAACCAGATAATAATCGAAATCCTTGATTTTACCGCCATGCTCTGCAACTTCAATCCATGTGTTATAGGAACCGTAAGCAGTTTCGAAATTTGTGGCAAATCCTTCCTGCGTCTGCTTTTTGGTATGCAGTTGCACCGCTCCGAATGCCATATTGCCGAAAAGCACAGGCTGTGCTCCTTTATAGACGTCAATATGATCAATGATGTCAATGCTTAACACGTCCATCAGCGGATGCGTCCACACGCTGACAAATTTCGGAATGCCGTCAATGTTCATCTGAATTTCCGCGCCGGGTCTGGAACTGCCCTGACCTCTGATAAATATCGCGCCGCCTTCTCCGCCGCCGAAACTGCCCACCGGATTATGCCGGGAAATCACCACGCCGGGCGTTTTCCGCAACGCAGACGGAAGGTCCTGAGCATTGAGCGCATCCAGCTGCTCTTTGCTGATGCTTGTAACCGAGCTTCCCAGTGCATTGACCGACGTTCCTTCGATCACCGGGGAAGCAATCACCTCGACTTCCTGCATCTGATAGGATTTGGTTTCCTGTTCCGTGTTGACCGCAAAAACTGTCTGATAATGGAATAAAACCGTTATCAGACATATTCCTATCATGACAACTCTACGCATGATTTTTCTCCTTTATGTTTTCCTTATTTATTTTCCGGCTCAGGCGGCAGAATTGCTTGGATCAGTTCTGCAAATGCCGGATGGTATGGACGGCTTAGCGAATCCGAAAGAGACAGTTCCTCCACGATATGCCCGTTATTCAGCACTGCCAGCCGGTCAGCCATCTTCACCAGCACGCGGATGTCGTGGGAGATAAACAGATATGCCGTTCCTAAGGATCGCTGCAATGTACGCAGCAATTCGATGATTCTGGCTTGGATCAGCATGTCGAGGCTGCTGACCGCCTCGTCCAGAATAATCAGCCGAGGGTTCAAGGCGATCGCACGGGCAATGCAGACGCGCTGCAATTCTCCGCCGCTGAACTGATGCGGATATTTGGCGCCATCTTCGGGGCGTAATCCTACCTGTTCCAGCAGCCCGGCAATTTTTCTGCGGAAATCACCGGGTTCGAAATTTCTGAGCGGTTCGGCAATGATCTGAGCCGCCGTGAACCGGGGATTGACCGATCCCGGCGAATTTTGGAAAACCACCTGAATATTGCGCCGAAATTCCCGATATTCCTTTTTCGGCATGTCCCACACCGATTTTCCCCGATAAAAAACAGCACCAGCATCGGGTCGCTCCAGTCCGAGAGCAAGCCGCCCCAGCGTGCTTTTGCCAGACCCGCTGCGTCCCAAAAGTCCCAGACAGGTTCCCGGTGCGATGTGGATATGAATATCTGTCAATACATCGAACTTGTTTTCGGCATTGAAAATTCCGCCCCGGCGGTAAGATTTGCACACGCCTTTCAGGTCAAGCAGTTCCATAGAAGATGCTGCCTTGTCCGCAGGAGCAAACTGCTTCAGCCTCTGATCATACAGGCTGAAATGAGCTTCGGTCAGCGCACGGGTGTAAGGATGACGATCTTTCTGAAACAGATCGCCTACACTGCCGTAATCCACGATCTTTCCCTGACGCATCACAGCCACATCATGGGCCAGCCGGGCGATGACACCGAGATCATGGGTAACCAACAGAATGGTCATGCCATGGGAATCACAAATTTTTTTCAATAAATTCAAAATATTTGACTGTGAAACTACATCCAGGTCCGTAGTGGGTTCATCTGCGATCAGCAGAGGTACCCGCATCAGCAGCGCAATTGCCACCATAACCCGTTGCAACATGCCGCCGCTCATCTGAAATGGATAAAGGTTCAATATTTCATCCGGCTTGTCGAAGCCGACTTCTGCCAGGGCATCTCTGATCCGCTGAATCGGGTTATCTGTCAGTTTTTCGTGAGATGCTATGGTTTCCTGAAAATGATGACGGATGGTGAATACCGCGTCAAAGCAGCTCATGGGATTCTGCAAAATCATGGCAAGTTTTTTTCCTCTGACAGAGCGTTTATGCGACGCAGGCAGATGCGCAAGAGATTGCCCCTGAAACCGGATTTCGCCGCCCGTCTGCCGGATTGCTCCGGGCAAAAGTCCCATAATCGCCAGACAGGTGAGGGATTTGCCGCAGCCGCTTTCACCGATCAGCCCCGTAATCCGCTTTTCCCGAAGCGTGAAGCTTATGTTTTCCACCAGCCGATGTTCTGTTCCGGCTGTGGTTCTGATGCTCAGAGTAAGATTGTCAACATTCAGCAATTCCGATCCGCTCATCCTATATCTCCTCCGCACGGATTACCGGATCGAGACTGTCTCTGAGAGTATCTCCGGGGATATTGAACGCCAGTACTGCCAGAAAAATCATCATTCCCGGATACATGATGAGTTCCGGGCAGGTTCGGATATATTGACGCGCATCATTGATCATAACACCCCACTCCGGCGTAGGAGGCTGAACGCCCAATCCCAGAAAGGAAAGCCCGGATACATGCAGCATCATGTGTCCGATGTCCAGTGTCGCCAGAATCACAAGTTGAACCAGTACCGGGGGTGCCAGATGCTGCAGAAAGAGTTTCCAGCGACCGGTTCCTGCCACTCTGGCAGCCAGAATATATTCCCGGTTTTTCATGCTGAGAACCAGACTGCGAATAATCCGGGCATACCATGCCCAGTGCGTCAGGACAATGGCGATCACCACGTTGGTCATGCCGGTTCCCAATACCGCGATCAGAAACATCGCCAGAATAAAGGTGGGAAACGTTAAGAATACTTCGCAAAGCCGCATCAGAAAAGAATCCGCGGCACCGCCCATATAACCGGAGATACAGCCGACCGCAAGGCTCAACAGCATCACCAGATTGACAATGAGAAACACCGATCCCAGAGATATCCGGGCGCCCCAGATCAGTCTGGACAGAATATCCCTCCCCAGATGATCCGTACCCAGAAGATGCCGGGAATCGGGCGGTGCCAGCTTCATCTCCAGATTCACGGCTTCGGGATCATGGGGAGCCAGTATCGGTGCAAACGCTGCCATGAATAAAAATCCGAAAATCAGCGGCAGAGCCAGCCAGTTCAGTCTGCGTTTCAGAAATGCTCCGAGGATTGTCATCGTCCGTTTTCTCCTTCATAGCGGATACGCGGATCCAGCCATGCGTACAAAATATCTGTTGCCAGATTGCAGAACACGAAAATCATGGTCATCATCAGAATAAAACACTGCATCACCGGAAAATCACGGTTGTGAATGGATGATACCGCGTAACCGCCCACACCGGGCCATGCGAAAATGATTTCCACCACCACTGCTCCGCCCAGCAGTTCACCGATGTGCATCCCGATTGCCGTAACCACCGGAATCAGGGAATTTTTCAGGATATGATGCCCCACCACCCATTTTTCCAAGACCCCCCGTACCCGCGCGTAAAGCACAGATCGGGTGTTCATCTGCTCGAGCATACTGACCCGGATCAGGCGGGTATTGATGCACATGGACATCAGCGACAGTGCGAATGCAGGCATGATGATATGAAGCGGAGTGCCTGTTCCCATAGCCGGAAGCCATCCCAGTTTCACCGAAAAAAAGAAAACCAGAAGAAATCCCAGCCAGAAATTGGGAGCGGAAACACCGATAAATGATATGGCGCGGCTCAGATGATCGAACCATCGGTCTTTTTTCAAAGCAGAAAAAATTCCCAACGGCAGACTGAAAGTTATGGTGATCAGCAGCGATACGCCTGCCAGATACAGCGTGTTGGGAAGATAATACAAAATCCGCTCCAGTACCGGTGTACCGGTAACATACGATAATCCGAAATCAAGGTGTACTGCCCGCCAGAGCCAACTCAGGTATTGAATCATCCATGGACGGTCCAGACCGAGATGCTCCCTTGCTGCTGCCAGCGCCTGATCGCTCGGCGGAATCCGGGAAAGTCTGAGATATGCCATCGCCGGATCGTTTTCCCCTAGTCTCAGAATCAAAAAGACCAGAATAGAAACTGCCAGCAGCAACGGAATCAGCAGCAGCACTCTTCGTAAAATGAATGTCAACATGATATGTTCTTAATCCTCACCTCAATTTCTGATCATCTTCTCAAACGGAATTTCATATTTGGTATGTCCGTAAAATACCCCGGACAGCTTACGGCCATGTACGAAAAAACCGGTGGTGTAGCTGATGGGCAGGTAAATTGCCTGTTCATGCAGCGTGGTGAGAACATAACGATAGGATTCCCGCCGCTCTTTTTCATCCACACTGTTCAGCGCCTGACCGATTTTCCGATCCATCTCCGCTTTCATGGGAAGACCGATTTGAGCCTGATAATCCGCATGAGACGGTATCCGCATCGAACTGCAATAGGAATGAGGTTCATAGGGCGGTCCCCAGGTATCATTGGAAATCAGATGAAAATCGCCTTCTTTCCGCTTTCTGCCGAACATATCTTCTTCCACACCGTTGAGCTTTGCCTGAACCCCTACTTTCTGAAGGTCTGCCTGCAATACTTCGGATACGGATTTTTCAATCGCGCTGGTGCCGATAAAACAGATATCCACAGCCAGCGGCACGCCGTCTTTGCTTCGGAATCTGTCTCCGTCTGCTTTTTTCCACCCTGCGGCATCGAGGATGGTTTCGGACATAGCCGGATTATAGGGATATGGTACAAGACCGAGATTGCAATAGGGAAGTTTGTCGGACAGCAGACTATCTGCCCGGATTTCCGTACCCAGAAAAATTCCTTTGACAATCGCATCTTTGTTCACCGCATGTTGAATGGCACGGCGAACCGCCGGATCGCTTGTCGGCATCCGTCCGCTGTTGAGCGCAAATACCCGCGTGGAAATCGGCGGGGATATCCGGGCAGTATAGCGCGGATCCCTTCGAAAGCGAGTGAATGTGTCCGGGCTGATCTGGTCGTCCCCGTAAATCAGATCGATTTCTCCGGTTTCAAATGCCACCGCGCGGGTGTTCGGATCCGAAATCACCCGAACCATGATCGTTGCAATATCCGGCTTTGTTCCCCAATAGCGTTCATTGCGCTCGAAAATATCATATTCGCCGAGCTTGGTTTTGACGAGTTTCCAACACCCGGTGCCGACAGCCGACTTAATCCCGTCCGCAGTGCTGCCGCTTTCCGGGAATGCCGCAGGAGAAAGAAAACGGAACGGGCGCACCAATGTCAGTTCATAAAGGATCGGGGAATACGGACTTTTCAGAATGATTTCTACGGTGTATTCGTCCGTTATCCGTGTTTCCGCAATCAGAGGGATCAGTCCCAGCCACGAATGCCGGCTGGCATTGAGCATCACGGCATCCATATTCATCTTTACCGCACGGGCATTGAACGGCGTGCCGTCAGAAAACACCACAGCTTTGCGAAGGTGAAACACCCATCTGAGTCCGTCAGCAGACATTTCCCATGATTCAGCCAGACAGGGGATGATCTGCCCGTTGTCGCCGTACCGTACCAGAGGCTCATACACCATCGCCTGAGCAAACATCTGGTTCGGAGAATACAGATGCGGATTGAGAGAACCCACATTGCAATGCCATGAATATACCAATGTTTTCGGAGCAGAGTCTCCTGCCCATAGGGCTGCGGGCAGAGCCGTGATGAAAAAGCAGACTGTAAGGCGCAGGATAAAAGAAAACTTCCGCATACACTATTTTCCTTTTTCGAGTTCGAACGTGATCCAAACGTAAAAACTTTGTTCATCGCCGGGTGAGAATCCGTAGGTATCGTTCCAGACAAACGCGTTATAAGTATCATTGAACAGGTTTTTGATTTCCAGTCCGAAAGTGGCAAATCCGGCATCATAGCCCATGGTCATGTTCCAAATGCTGTAACCGCCCTCTTTCTCCTTCAGATTCTGCGAATCCACATAATAATCTCCCTGAGACTCCAGACTGATGCTGCTGAAAAACCCGGAAGGATGTTTAAAATCAACGCCGAGTTTGGCTGTGAAATTAGGAATATTTTCAATATCTTTTCCCTGTATAGCGGCAAGACTGGGACCCGGATCCGTATAGACGGCTTCGATCAGAGAATAGGCTCCCCAAACAGCCACCCAGGGGTGGGGACGCACGGTCAGCGAAAAATCCCATCCGTTTCTTTCGGTTTTACCGGTATTGATATAATCGCCGCTGCTGTCATTTTTAGACCTGACTTCATCGGAAGCGGTCATTTCCCAATAATCGAGCCGTGCAGACAACCAGTTGAACGGAGAAATTTTAATGCCGGTTTCCCATCCGTCATTGGCAGATTCACTCAGCGAACGGGAAATCAGCTTGCCCGAAGTACTCTGCCCATAAAGTTCCGGAGCAGCAGGCAATTGAAATGTCCGTCCCCAGTTGGCATAGAAACTGTAGCCTTCGAGCGGAGTGATGATCGTGCCGATTTTGGGCTGCCAGATGAAGTCCAGATCGAGCATATCCGATTCCTGATTTGCCAGATGATTTGCAAATTCCCCTCCGAAGCTGTCCACTCTGAGCGCCGCGACAAGGCGCAGCCATTTGCTGATGTCGCCGTCCGCCTGCACATAGCTTCCCCAATAATACTGGTTATATTCCCAATCCCGGATCGGACCTCCCCTCCGAACCCGGTCATCCGAGGTCC
>CAZMDM010000021.1:0-3586 GCA_964564775.1 uncultured Desulfonema sp.
ATGCTGATGACGTATTCGGTAATGACTTTCGGGATGAACGGAACCCTTGCTATGGCAATTCCTGCGGTGATTTATGCGATATTGCTGTGGATGGAACTTCCGAGACTGACCCGCTTTCATCCGAACAGCAAAAAGGGAGAATGCGAAGAGTCTGTCGCTACGGATTGGAACGCATTTATTCGGGTTACGGCTGTCATCGTTTTACGGGCAGGACTGGGATTCGGGCTGCTTGCATTTGTGCCGTTGTATCTGATAAATCTCCGACATCTTTCGATTCCTCATGCAGCCAGTTTTGCATCGGCATTGTCCGTGTCCATCGCAATCGGTACGCTGCTTTCGGGATTTTTATCCGACAGATTCGGTCAGAGACGGATCTTACGCATATCTTTGGCAATCACTGCGCCGCTGATTCTGATATTTCTGAAAGTCGGTGCGACTGCGGGGATGCTGATTCTTATCTTAGCCGGTATGGCTATGGGGGTTACTTTCACGATTGCCGTAGTGATGGGGCAGAAATATGCCGAAGCGAATTTGGGCGTAGCGTCCGGCATTACCACCGGCTTGGCTATCGGGCTGGGCGGACTGACTTCGCCGATCTTGGGGCAGTTGGCAGACAAGCAGGGGCTTGAATCCGTACTGATGGTACTGGCAGCATTTCCTGTGATTTCGCTGATCATTGCAATGACGCTGCCGAGGGCTGTCAGAAAGTGAGAAGGCGGGATCGTTCTATGCTGAATCGGCAGGCAATGGCAGAGTTGAAAAAATCACTGACAACCTCACCTTACGCAGTAATTTTCAAAGGCTCTGATTTTCCGCAGATCCGCGGATTATCTGTCTGCTCTTTCCGCTCTGAGGACAGATACGCATTTCAAGCCGTTTATACACAGACAGATCAAATTACTGCGTAAGGTGAGTTGAATCAGATATGCCTCTTTATGCTGATATGCTTGAGCTAAAAAAGCGTAGGAAAAAAGGACAGATAAAGTTGTATTCGCATGAAGAGGTATGGAGTGAGTAGATGATAAGCATGGTAAATATGAAACTTGCAGCTTGCATTGTTTGATAACTATAAAGCGATACATTAAAAAGTGAGGTGAAAAATGGTCAGCAGCGCATTTTTGACAAAAATAGAAAGACTTGATCCTTACTTGCAGGATGTGATGCTTTCTCTGATACGGGAAGTTGAAGAAAGTGCTTCGGTCAACAGGAGAGAGTTCAATGAATTGAAGAGCATTGTCAGAGAGTTGGCTGAAGTTCAGAAAGAAACAAAAATAGAACTGAAAGAGCTTGCCGAAGCTCAGAAAAAAACAGAGAAAAAAATCGAAGAGTTGGCTGAAGCTCAGAGAGAAACCAAAAATGAATTAAGGAAGCTTGCCGAAGCTCAGAAAAAAACGGAAGAGGAAGTCAGAACTCTGGCTATCAATGTTAAAGACCTTCAGAAACAGGTCGGGGGGCTTTCCATGACTGTGGGATATGGGCTTGAGGATAAAATCATTCCGTATATCTATGATTTCGGCAAAAAAGAATTCGGGATTGACGTGAGCATCGCTGATCGGAGAAATATTATTTATTCTGACGGAAAGTATGATGAAGTCAATATTTACGCTGAAGGAATGAAGAACGGCAAAATCTGTTTTATTATCGGCGAATGCAAATCCCAGCCCGGTAAAAAGGATATTGATAAATTCAATCAGGTTACAGAGCGTTTGAAAAAGGCATTGAAAGGCGAAATGAATTTTTTTATTGCAGGCTATCAGTTCACGCCGGATGTAGAAGCATATCTTGCAAAGAAATATCCGCATCTGAGGGTCTTCAAATCTTATGACTTTGAATTGAAATACAAAAAGAAAAGCAAGTGATTTCTGAAAATGAGGTTATTCATACTATGATCAACAAAGAATCTTTCAACAACATCATTGCGATTTTCAAACGGGAGGTTTCCGGGTATTTCGAATCGCCGGTCGCCTATGTGTTTATCGTGATTTTCCTGCTGCTGTCGGGATTTTTCACCTTTAACATCAGCCATTTTTTTGAAGCAGGTCAGGCAGATATGCAGGGATTTTTCCAATGGCATCCATGGCTGTTTTTGTTCCTGATTCCGGCAGTTGCCATGCGGCTGTGGGCAGAAGAACGGCGAATGGGAACCATCGAGCTGATTTTAACCATGCCGATTACAGTCGGTGAAGCGATTATCGGAAAATTTTTAGCCGCATGGGCATTTATTGCGATTGCCCTATTTCTGACATTTCCGATGATTCTGACGACCTTTTATCTGGGAGAACCGGATATAGGCGTGATCTTCTGCGGATATGTCGGCTCGTTTCTGATGGCAGGCGCGTTTTTGAGCGTGGGCAGCATGACCTCATCGCTGACCCGCAGTCAGGTCATCAGCTTTATTGTGGCGGTCGTGGTCTGCCTGTTTTTTATTCTGGCAGGATATCCACCGATCACCGAATCTTTGTCCGACTGGGCTCCGCATTGGCTGCTGAACGTAGTATCGGGCTTAAGTTTTCTGACGCATTATATTTCCATTCAGCGAGGTGTGCTTGATCTGCGCGATATTCTCTACTATGTATCGGTGATCGTGTTCATGCTGTCGCTGAACGGCATTGTGATTCATAATCGGAGGGCGAGTTAAAACCATGTCTGAGCGATTTTCTCCCAAAATGCTGCTTTCCGCCGGAGGAGCAGTGATTTTGCTGGTAATTCTGATTCTGGTCAATGTGGTATTTTCCCATGTAACATTGCGATGGGACGGAACAAAGGACAAACTGTACTCTTTGTCCGATGGCAGCAAAAAGATTCTCGGCAGTCTCAAAGAAGATGTTACGATCAAGGTTTTTTACACCAAAGATCTTGCCAACATGCCGCTGAACATCAAAACTTACGCATCGCGGGTGATTGATTTTCTTTCGGAATACGAACATGCTGCCAAAGGCAAAATCAAAGTCGAGGTTTACAATCCCAAGCCGGATTCCGATGAAGAAGAGCAGGCGCAGAGATACGGTATCGAAGAAATGGACCTTCCGACCGGCGAAAAAATATTCTGCGGACTGGTGGCAATTGCGGCGGATCAGGAAGAAGTGATGTCGCACCTTGATCCGGCACGGGAAGAGCAGTTGGAATACGACATTACCCGTTTGGTGTCCCGGGTTCAGTCTGCCAAAGGAAGGAGCATCGGCGTTATCAGCAGCCTTCCGGTGAGCGGCGGTCCGCCCATGTTCAATCAGCGCGGTGTTCAGCCCTGGGTGTTTGTGTCCGAACTGAGAAAAACTTACAAAGTCGAGGATATTGCCCCGACATCGGACAAACTGGATAAAGATTTTGATTTATTGATGATTATTCAGCCCAAAGAGTTGAATGAAAAGCTTCAATATGCCATTGATCAGTATGTGCTGAAAGGCGGAGCTGTTATGGTCTTTGCCGACCCGCAGTCAACTGCCGATATGGGCGGAAGACCTCAGATGCCCGGAATGGCGATAGACAAGCTGTTCAAAGCCTGGGGAATTAAGCTTGACAGCAGCAAGCTGGTCATGGATTTCGATCATCCGACAAAGCTGAGAAACCAGAACAATCAGGTTGAGGA
>CAZMDM010000022.1:0-4936 GCA_964564775.1 uncultured Desulfonema sp.
GAACTGCATTATGATATTTCTCACGGCAGAAAAGGCTTTGTGGTTTCGTTTGTCAGAGGAGAATGCCCTTATGCTGGCAAAACCCTGCCGATGATCGTGCGCTTTCTTGCCCGAAGCGGTTTTACCGTGCCGGGTATGGCAGAGCCGATATTGGAGATGAAAGTCGGGCTTCAGAGATTGTTTCTCACGCAATACGAAGACCGGATTTACCTGTCCAACGGCTTGGAAGCATTGCTCAATGTGATCGAAAGCGTAACGCCGCCCAAAGAGATGCCCAAACTGCCGTTGGTGTTCACGGTCAGATCGGAAGCATTTATGGAAAATGAGGTTCTGCCGGTGATTATCGGACAGGAAACTTGGGAAGGACATCTGGGATTCGGATTATCCGCACAGGATTTCGGTGCGCTTCAGGTCAGTTCGGGAAAATTTGCCAAACATCTGCACCCGAAAATTTTCAAAGGCGTGCTTGCCGGTATTCCTCACGATGCGTTTGCCGCAGTAGTTACGAGTTTTTACATTCCTGCGGATATGAAAAATGAGGATTGGAAAAATTTGGCGGCAAAGGGACCCGGCGAGACCGCGCAAAGCAAACCCGAAGAAGCCGGAGTTGCGATTTTATGGGATTTATCATCTGAAAATGCGTCTCTTTCCGAAATGGGCGTAGTGATTGCCAACCAGATAAGTCCGAATACGATCAGCACATTTCAGGATTATTTCAAGAAAAGCGAATATACCGCGTCCTGCGGCGGCGGCACGGTGTTTCTGGCAGCAAGCTCTCAGAATCTTCTGTCCCGAATGAAAGATTCGTGTGAACGCCAGTCTCTCAGTATTCTGGACTGGGAGCGGGGCGCAAAAGCCAAAGAATACGAATCTTCCCAACTCATGCTTTTTGTGAATCCGGGCGCGGGAATGCGGGAAATTTTCTTAGCCGGAGGTGCGAAAAGCGATGATCTCGGCGAGTTCGAGCCGCAATGGAAGCAGGATTACGAAGCTGCCAAGAAAGCTATGAGAGACAACGGCGAAACCGTATTCAAAAATCTTCCGATTATCCTCTAGCCCGGAAATGCGGAATCCGGCAAATCCATTCGATTAAAAGGATTGAGCATCCGTCAGGGAGGTGCGAAATGAGAGCTATCCGATTCAATCCCAAAACCCCTGAAATAAATTTCAGGGCTGAAGAGCTTCAAAGCAGGCTGAAGCCGGCTAGCATCATTGATGATGCTTCAGCTTTTAGCCGGGCGATTTATCGCTCGGTCAGAATGAAATCTATCAGACTGATTTTTCTGACACTTTGCACTTTGCATTTTGCACTTTGCACTGCTTTCGCGGGCAGTCCGTTTTACCTGACCATCGGGCGCAGTTTTTCCAATACCGAAAAGGCGCAGATCCGGCTGGATTATACGGAAACCGATACGCCCATGCTGATCCGGGTGCTGCGTCCCAAGAATTTGGATCGCTTTCTGGACGGGCAGATTCAGATCAGCCGAAGTTATGAAAAACCGATTACAGACCTGAATCCGGGCTATTATTTTGTCAAAGGCTTGAACACTGTCGAATCGCCGTTAAAGGCGTTTCGCAATATGCTGGATTCGGATTTCAGAGCCAATTTCAGAGGTTCCGCGTTTCATCAGGCAATCCTGACCACGACCAAAGGCGATCTGGCATCCGCGCCCGGCAAAGTGATTCTTGCGCCGCCGGACGGATTTACTGCGGAGCGGGAATTTCATCTGGACTTGCAAAAAAGCGGTGCTGCGGATCCGGGCTGGTGGTTCGACAGTTCGGCATTGCAGAAAGATTATTATAAAATCAGAACCATCGAGTTGAATCCGCTGTCTGACGGCATTTATCTGGTTCAGGCAGTTCAGGGAACAAATGAGGCACAGAGTCTGCTTCAGATCAGCAGTTTGTCGCTTCAGGTCAAGCAGTCCTCGTCTCAGATTGTGGTGAGAGCCGTTACCCGCGATGCCGCTCCGGTTCAGAATGCGGCGGTCAGTTTCAGAGACGGCAGAGGCAAATGGACAGATATCGGTAAAAAAACAGATGCTTCGGGTGAAGCGTATTTTGACAATCCCGCAGGTATTCTGGATGGCAAGCTGATTGTCAGGGTTCAGACTCAGGATAATCGTCAGGCATTGGCAGATACGGATTTTCTGCCCACGACCACCAATGACGATTCGGTGTTCATTGTTACGGATCGCCCGATTTTCAAGCCCGGTGAAACCTTTTATTACAAGGGCATGATTCGGGGAATGGATAACGGGCTTTTGGCAATGCCCAAGCTTAGCGACAAATATGGCAAAGCTCGGCTGATCCGCGCGGACGGCACGGAAACCGATCTTCAATCCCGCATATCGGTAACCGATTTCGGATCATTCAGCGGCAGCTTTGATTTGGATGACGCCATGACGCCGGGCTTGTATCGTCTGGTTGCCGAAATCGGCGGAAAACCGTATGGCGGCGAATTTCGGGTCAGAGATTATGTCAAGCCGACCTATTATCTCGAACTGATTGATAAAAGCCCGACTGTGGTGCCGGGAGAGAAGTTTTTTGTCAAATTCAAGGCAAAACGCTTTGCCGGCGGCGTTCCCAAAGATGTGAAATTCGATGTGTATCTGTATCAGAAAAAATTTGAAATTCCGCAATGGGTTACGGAATCCGGCGGAGGATTGAGCGCGGGTACGGATTATTTCGGCGAAGTCCGCTCTGCATCTGCGCTGACCGAACCCAAACGGATTTACAGTTCGGTATCGGAGCGATTCCATCAGATGGGCATCGGAGACGGCAATCCCTGGGATTCTGCTCCGAAAATGGATGATGAATCGGGTCTCGGCGAATTCGAATTTGTTATGCCCAAAAGCGATTCGCAGACTCAGGAAGAATATATTTACACGCTGATTGTCAGAACCATGGACAAATCCGGTTCTCAGGCAGTGTTGTCGGAAAATATCTATGTAACGCTGTCGGAAGCACAGCCTGCGGTTAAATTTTCAAAAAGCGTTGCCAAAGTCGGGGATAAAGTGTCGGTATCGGTGCGCTCCACCTATCCTGACGGAAAGCCCGCGCCCAAAGCCGGAGGCGTGATCGAAGTGGCTCAGGAAGTCATCGGCGCGGCAAAAGAATCTCCGACCGCGATCCGCTTTACCACAGACAGTAATGGCGTGTCGAATCTGAATCTGCCGGATATGTCCAAGCAGGGCAGACTGATTGCTGTGGCTACGCTTGAAACGCTGGACGGCAAAGCCATGAAACATCCGGCGAAATCGCAGCCCGAAGCCATGATTGTCGGCGGCTCGGACGGCGCAGCAATTCTGGATAATCGGGATACCGAGCTTTATACGGACAGCACCATCTTAAGCCCCGGTGAAAAGGCAAAAGTGTTTGCGCTGCTGCCTGCCAATTGGGGAAAAGGTGAAAACGGAACGATTTGGGAAACTGTTTCAGGGCGCAAGGTCTATCAGACCTCATCCTCCGTGTTCAAAGGCAGGAGCCGGTGGTTCGAAGTCGAGGCAAAACCGGAATACGGCACAGGATTTTATCATACGGTAACCGTGCCGATGTCCGGCGGAAAATATCGTGAAAAAACAATGGGCTTCAGAATTGTTCCTTCGGACAAGCGCCTGTCGGTTGCAATTTCGCCGGATACTCAGGAAGCCGAACCGTTAAAACCCTTCAAAATCGAGTTCGAAGTCAGAGACAGCGGCAAAAATCCGGCAGCAAATACGGAACTTACCGTAACGATTGTGGATCGTGCCATATATTCGGTACAGCCCGAAATGCGTCCGGGAGTATTTGATTTTTATTATCCGCTGCCGAGACTGAATCTGGCGACTTTTTATTCGGATGAGCTTCAGGGATACGGCTATGCGGATATTCTGAAAAAACCCAATTTCCGGCTGGGCGCGCTCAAATCTCAGAGCAAGATTCCCAAAAAAGGAATGCGGGATACTGCCGGATGGTTTCCGCATGTGATGACCGATGCGGACGGCAAAGCAAGCATTACAGTTGATCTTCCGGCAAATGTTACGGAATGGCTGATTACCGCGATTGCTGCGGATAAACATGGCAGGCTCGGCGAAGGCAAAGCAAAATTCAGAACCGTGTCGGATATTTCGGTGGAGGTCAACTCGCCGAAATTCTTACGCGAGGGAGAAACTGCCGCAATTCAGATCAAAGCCATCAATCATCTGTCTCAGCAGTTTCCGGTCAAGGCAAAGGTGGATGTGGTCGGCGATGCTTCTGTGCGATATGAAAAGCAGAATCTCGATTTCACGCTGGATAAGCTCGGAGAACATCTGATGCCGCTGCGTATCGAAGCAAAAGGCGCGGATAAAGCTGCAACACTCAAAGCCACACTTCAGACAACGGAAAATATTCATGTCGGCGGCACGGAAGAGTTCGATATACCGCTCAAACCCTCTGCCATGAAGCAGGTATTTTCCGCGACTCGTGATAAAGAACGCCTGCTGACCGATCTGCCTGCAACTGCCAAAATCACTCAGGTCAAAGTAGAAGTAAGTTCGGGCTTGCTCGGAGCGGCATTGAACGCGGCTTCGGTGCTGGTATCCTATCCTTACGGATGTACGGAGCAGTTGGTTCACAGCACGATTCCGAATCTGGTGCTGATGGATTTGGTGAAAAAGGCAGGTCTTAATTCGGGTGATCTGGGCACTTTGGCAGATTCGCTGAAAAAAGCCGAAAGAAATGCCTCCATCGGCATCAAAAAGATCATGCAGAATCAGAAATCCGAAGGCGGATTCGGGCTGTGGTCATCTGATCCCGAACCTTCGATTGCGGTAAGTCTGACTGCTGCTTATGCCCTGAAATTTGCCGATGAACTGAAGATCGAAGGCGCAGACAGGGCATACAACAAAGCCAGCGGCTGGCTGCAACGTTCCGAAAAAGATTGGGGTAATCTGAGCGGCTATGAGCTTTCGAG
>CAZMDM010000023.1:0-3475 GCA_964564775.1 uncultured Desulfonema sp.
CATTCATATTCTGGTGGATTTAACCGGCTATACCAGAGGTCTCAAAATGGAAATCTGTGCGATGCGCCCCGCGCCGATTCAGGTCAATTATCTGGGATTTCCGGGAACAAGCGGAGCGGAATTTTTCGATTATATTATTGCGGATAAAACCGTGATTCCGCCTGAACATGCCCGCTATTTCACTGAAAAAATCGTGTATATGCCGCATTCGTATCAGGTCAACGATCATCAGCAGGCATTTTCGGATAAACTTATGACACGGGCAGACGCGGGACTTCCCGATAATCGCTTTGTGTTCTGCTCATTTACACAGGCATATAAGATTGAGCCGAAAATGTTCGGGGTGTGGATGAACATTCTGAAGCAGATTTCTGACAGCGTTTTGTGGCTTCTGCCGGAAAGTCCTCTGACTGAGGCAAATCTCAGGAAAGAATCTGAGAAACGAGGGATCAGCGCAGCCCGACTGATTTTTACCCGAAGACTGGACAAGCCTGATCATCTGACGCGTCATACCTTGGCGGATTTGGTTTTGGATACGAGAATTTACAACGGACATACGACAACATCGGATGCGCTGTGGGCAGGCGTTCCGGTGATCGCTTTGGAAGGCACGCATTTTGCGTCAAGAGTGGCTGCCGGATTGCTGAAAGCAGTCGGGCTTCCGCAATTGATAGCACACAGCCTTGAAGAATATGAAAGCATGGCGATCCGACTCGCGCAGAATCCTGAAGAATTATTGACAATTCGGCAGCAGCTTGCTAAAAAACGCCTGACAGAACCTTTGTTCGATACCCCGCGATTTGCCGAAGATATCGAACAGGCATACAAAGAAATGTGGAAAGTATGGCTTGCGGGAAAAGGAGCGCTCGTTGACGTTTGAAATTTTCATCACCTTGTTTCTGGTGCTGTTGAACGGCTTTTTTGTTGCAGCGGAATTTGCCATTGTCAAGGTCAGGTACTCCCAGATCGAAATCCGGGCGATTTCAGGAGACAAAGTTGCCGAAACCTCCAAAAACATTCTGAATCATCTGGATTCCTATCTGTCCGCGACTCAGCTTGGAATTACACTGGCAAGTCTGGGTTTGGGCTGGACCGGAGAGCCGGTAGTAGCAAAGATCATCGTGAATCTGTTTCATTCGCTGAGTATTCCCTTGAATCCCGATCTTTCTCACAAGATTGCATTGCCGGTGGCATTTATTACGATTACGGTGCTTCATATCGTGTTCGGAGAACTGGTTCCCAAGTCCATCGCGATTCGCAAGCCCGAATCCGCAACGCTGCTGCTGTCCGTGCCTCTGAAAATATTTTTTCTGATCTTCAAGCCTTTTATCTGGATATTGGATCGGATTTCGAATCTGACGCTGATGCTGCTCGGTCTGTCGCGTATCGAAGAACATCAGAGCCACAGTCCCGATGAGTTGAGACTGCTGATGAAGCAAAGCAAAGACAGCGGGGCAATCAAAGAAGACAATTATGAAATCATCAAAAATGCTTTTGATTTCACAGATCATATTGCAAAGCATATCATGGTTCCCAGACCCCAGGTCTTTGCCTTGGAACTCAGCGCGGCGCCCCAGGAAATTGTCTCGTCTGTGATCGAAAACGGATATTCCAGAATCCCGGTATATCAGGAATCCTTGGATAATATTGTCGGCATGGTGTTTGCCAAAGATATTTTCAAAGCATATACCCAGAATAAACACTTTCACCTCAAAGACCTGCTGCGTCCTGCGCATTATGTGTTTCATAACCGGAAAATCAATACCATATTGCGCGAATTTCAAAGCAAGCACATCCATATTGCGATTGTGCTGGATGAATACGGCGGCACAGACGGCATTATCTCGCTCGAAGATATTTTGGAAGAACTGGTGGGAGAAATTCAGGATGAATATGATGATGAAAAACCGATTGTCGAAAAAATCAGCGAGGATACTTACAATGTGTATGCAACGGCATTGCTGGAAGATATCAATGCGTATCTGCCGCGTCCTTTGGCAGAAAGCCCGAAATATACCACGCTTTCGGGTCTGATTATCTACAACTGCAACCGCATTCCCAAAATCCATGAGAAACTTACAACAGAAGACTATGAAATCACGATATTGAAGCGTCAGAGAAACGGAATTATGATGGCGCAGTTGAAAGATTTGAAACCTCCGGAACAGGTGTCGGAGATTGTGAGTGTGTAGCCTCAAAATGGATAATTTTGCGTTTCATATCGAAGAAGAAGATATCCGGCGCGAGCGCAATAAAGCCAGAGAACTCAGAAATTCCGAATGGTGGAAACGCCGATGTGCCAAAGGAATCTGCGGGTACTGCGGCGCGGCGACTCCGGCAAAAGAAATGACCATGGATCATATTGTTCCGATTGCAAGGGGCGGCAAAAGTGTCAAAGGCAATGTGATTCCCTGCTGTAAAACCTGTAATAACCAAAAAAAGCAACTGCTTCCGATGGAGTGGGAGGAATATTTATGCGGAATAAGGCAGAAAAATCTTTCGGAATAATTGTCAGATATTCTCATTGAAAACCCGGAACATACCATGCAGAAAAAATCAGAAGCAAATCAGATTGACTATGTTGAGTTTCCCGCGCGGACAATTGCCGAGCTTGCCCGGACAAAAGTTTTTTTCAAAGACGTATTCGGATGGTCTTATCAGGATTGGGGAGACGATTATTCCGATACTCAGGATAGCGGATTGGGAAGCGGTATCAATGCGGATCCGGAGCATCGTCCGAGCCATACGCTTGCTGTGATCTATGCGGCAGACCTTGAATCGGTCCGGGCAAAAGTTGTCGCAGCTGGAGGAAAGATTACAAAAGACATTTTCGGCTTTCCCGGAGGCAGACGATTTCATTTCAAAGAGCCGTCCGGCAGCGAGCTTGCAGTCTGGTCAGGAGAACCCCGACAGACAGATATTGAAAAGCTTGCCCAAGACGTAGGACGTCTGCTGAAAGAAAAAAAAGCCACGCTTGCCATTGCCGAAAGCTGCACCGGCGGCTTGATTTCTCATTGTATCACGCAGATTGCAGGAAGCTCCGAATACTTTCTGTTTTCTGCCACAACCTATTCCAATGCCTCCAAAATAAGTGTGTTGGGCGTATCAGAGGAAAGCTTGCGGCAATTCGGAGCGGTTCATGAAGAAATTGTCAGACAGATGGCAGATGGAGTAAAACGAGTTGCCGGAGCAGACTATGCGATTTCCACCAGCGGAATTGCCGGACCCGAGGGCGGAAGTCCTGAAAAACCTGTGGGAACAGTCTGTATCGGCATTTCAACGCCTCATGGTACTGACGGGTTTCGCTATTGCTTTTCGAACAACAGCCGCGAACGCAACAAAGAGGTATTTGCTCTGACGGCTCTTGAGACCTTGTATCAATCGCTAATCCGCGAATGAGGTCGGCGTTAACTGTTCGATCTTATCCCTCTGTGCCTCCGAAAGCCCGGATATCAGATCCGCCATCGTATAGGGG
>CAZMDM010000024.1:0-6984 GCA_964564775.1 uncultured Desulfonema sp.
AAAGGAAACTGACAGTTGCACATACACGATTGCGGATAACATCAATCGTCCGGCTACGGGAACCGTGAATATCAGCGTGGGGGTTACCAACACGGCTCCGGTTGCGAATGCGGATAGTTATACGGCAACAAAAGACACCGCGATTACGATCAATGCGGCATCCGGTGTTCTGGCAAACGATATGGATGCCGAACATGATACGCTGACTGCAATCAAAGTAAGCGATCCTCCCAATGGCACGCTGACACTGAATGCGGATGGTTCTTTCACCTATACACCAAAAGCAGGCTTTGTCGGAACCGATACATTCACTTACAAAGCCAATGACGGAACGCTGGATTCGGCAGATGCGGCTGTGGTAACGATCACTGTGAGAGAAATGCTTGATGCGGTGGATGATACGGTTACGGTTCAGAAAAATGGGACAGTAATCATAAAACCTCTCGATAATGACAAGACACCTGCCGGAACTGTGTTTGATAAGATAACACTTCCTTCTCATGGCATTCTTGCCGATAACGGCGATGGCACATATATCTATAAGCCCGCTACGGATTATACCGGACAGGATTCTTTTACTTATACGCTTTCCGATGGCAAAGGAAATACCGATACGGCAACCGTTTCGATCACGGTTACAGATATTAACACGCCTCCGGTTGCAAACGCGGATACTTATGCTGCAACAAAAAATACGGCGATTACGGTCAATGCCGCGTCCGGTGTTCTGGCAAACGATACGGATGTGAATGGCGACACGCTGACCGCAGTCAAAGCAAGCGATCCTGCCAACGGCACACTGACACTGAACTCGGACGGTTCTTTCACTTATACGCCAAATACGGGCTTTGTCGGCACGGATACATTCACCTACAAAGCCAATGACGGAAAAGCAGATTCGGCAAATGTGGCTACGGTAACGATTACGGTAAATCCGGTATCGGTCGTAGCGAATAATGATGTTTATAGCACCGCGAAAAACACGAAAGTTCTTCTTGAGCCATTCAAAAATGATACACCGAGTACTGTTATAAGTTTTGAAACGATCTCTCCTGCTCCTAACGGAAAATTCGTGGATAATCTGGATGGTACATATTGGTATATTCCGACCACCGATTTTGTAGGTCAGGATATCTTCACTTATACGATCAGCGATGGCAGCGGACATGTCAGCAATTCCGCAACAATTACCATCAATGTCGGAGATATTACCAACATACCTCCTGAGGCAAAAGCTGACAATTATAGCACGAATCAGGGACAGATGTTGACGGTAATTGTCCCGGGCGTGTTGTCGAATGATACGGATGCGAATGGAGATACGCTGACTGCAATCAAAGCGAGCGATCCTGCCAACGGCACACTGATATTCAACTCGGACGGCTCCTTCACTTACACGCCGAATACGGGTTTTGTCGGAACAGATACGTTCACTTACAAAGCCAATGACGGAAAAGAAAATTCGGCAACTGCGGCTACGGTAACGATTACAGTAACCGGCAACAGACCGCCGGTCGCTGTCAATGACGCAATTGTAACCAATTATGAGCAGGCAGTTACGATCAGCTTTAACACTCTGAAACAAAACGACTCTGATCCTGACGGAGATACATTGACAGTTTCTCCCGATTACACATCGCCTGCTCACGGCAAGCTCGAAAGATTTGCCGATGCCTTTGTTTATACGCCGAATACCGGATTTTCCGGCTCTGACAGTTTCACCTACACCATATCGGATGGCAAAGGCGGAACAGATACCGCGACTGTAAATATTACGGTCAATCCCAAAACCAACACAAAGCCGGTTGCGATTGACGATTATATCCGCACGAATCAGGATACAGCACTAACGATCAGCCATGATTTTCTGAAGCAGAACGATTATGATCCGGATGGGGATACGCTGACTGTCGGATCCGGTTTTTCACTGCCTGTCAACGGCACGCTCACAATAAAATCGGATTCAGTGATTTATACGCCGAAAAGCGGATTTTACGGAACAGACAGTTTTATCTATAATGTGTTGGA
This sequence comes from uncultured Desulfonema sp., assembly GCA_964564775.1. Taxonomy (GTDB): domain Bacteria; phylum Desulfobacterota; class Desulfobacteria; order Desulfobacterales; family DYRC01; genus DYRC01. The sequence continues at coordinate 2,029 of CAZMDM010000024.1, forward strand.
CGGAAAAGGCGGAATTTCGCAGGCAACGGTGCATATCACGGTTAATCAGAAAGTGATTAGCAATACTCCCCCGAAAGCGAATAATGATGCTGTCAGCACGAATATGAACACGGCAGTTACAATCAGTTTTGCAAGTCTGTTGAGCAATGATACGGATGCGGACGGAGATACGCTGACGGTTTCTCCCGATTTCACAATACCGTCTCATGGCAAGCTCGTAAGAAACGGAGATAATTTTGTTTATACTCCTACTACGGGATACACCGGCACAGACAGTTTTACATATATCGTATCTGACGGAAAAGGCGGAACAAGCAGCGCGACCGTTACGATTACCGTCAAAGTGCCGTATCAACCTCCGGTGAATCCGGGCAATGGCGGATATGATTACGGAGGCGGAGGAGGTTATGTACCGACAACTCCGACAACTCCGGTAATTGCAATAGACGATGTTTTGTCTGTCAGAAAAAATACGATACTGAATTTCAAAGATACGGATGTTCTTGCCAATGATCAGACAGACGGCAGCAGAGACATTCTGACCATTACCTCGTTCACCCAGCCGTCTTACGGAACGCTTGTGAAAAAAGCTGACGGAACATTCACTTATGTGCCGTCTCAGAACTTTACCGGATCGGATTCGTTCACTTATACGGTTTCTGACGGACAAAGCAGCAGCACGGCAAAGGTCAATATTTCCGTACTCGAATCTGCCGGAATCATTGCCAATGATGATACGATTTCTGTCAAAGGAGCGACTCTTATCCGGGCAGATACGCTTCTTGCCAATGATATCGCAATCAATACTTACGACAGGCTGACCATCAGCGGATTTACCCAGCCGTCTCACGGTCTGCTTGCAGATAACGGCAATAATACATTCACTTATACTCCGCGTTCCGGCTATACCGGCACGGACAGTTTTAGCTATACGATTACCGATGGCAAAGGCAACAAAGCTTCGGCAACGGTACGTCTGAATGTGGGAGTGTCGGATGGTACGGATACCCCGCCGGATGATGGCGGAGACACAGGGGTCAATCATCCTCCGGTAATAACTGACGATCATCTGAATGCGACTCAGAATACGGCAATGACATTCACGGCGGCTCAGATTCTTGCCAATGATACGGACGCGGATCATGATGTTCTGAGCATTTCAGGCATTGAGCAGCCTTATGACGGAAAACTCACGGATAACGGCAACGGCACATATACCTATACTCCGAACAGCGGATTTACCGGCGAAGACAGTTTCGCATATACGGTATCGGATGGCAAAGGCGGATCCGCAACCGGCGTGGTGTATATCCATGTCAGCTCGAAAGATATTACGCCGCCGTCTCAGAATCATGCTCCGGTAGGTGTTGATGATACGTTCAGTACCCGTATCAATACACAGTTGAGTATTGTCAAGAATACACTAATTCGCAATGACGGAGATGCGGACGGAGATACCCTGTCGGTTTCCGCGTTTACGCAGCCGGTTTACGGCACGATCAGCGACAAAGGAGATGGCACGCTGACATATACGCCTCTCAACAGTTTTACAGGTCAGGATACGTTTACTTATACGGTTTCGGATGGCAAAGGCGGCACATCTTCGGCAAAAGTTACCGTCTATGTCAACAGCTACGGCTCTGAGCAGAAAATCTTCCCGGATGCCATAGACGATGAAGTCAGTACTTCGCAGAATGTTCCGATTAGGATCAGCGGACAGACCATGCTCGCCAATGACAAAGAGCCGCAGGGCAATCCTCTGACAATTATCGGCTATACTCAGGCATATAACGGCAGTGTTGTGAAAGACAGTTCGGGCAATTATGTTTATACTCCCAACACCGGATTTACCGGAAGAGATATTTTCAGCTATACGGTTTCCAACGGCAAGGGCGGTACAGATACGGCATGGGTTAGAATTACAGTCGGCTTGTCTGTTACACGGTCTGCCGACATGATGAGAAGAAGCGTTGATACAGGGGTTGAGAAAGTTCAAAGCGAAACGCAGCAATCGCAAAACACTACCAGTCTGACACCTCCCCAGGAAGATATTGTTGTTCCGGCGAATAGCTCGGTTACATCGACTCCGATAGTTGTTACATCGCTATCCGAATCCGAAGAACAAAGCCTGACGCTTCCTCAGGAAGGAACCCCGTATCAGAAAGAAAGCTATGTATCTGTGTCAGGGCAGACCGTGTTCGATGTCAAGGCAGATAGAAATTATCAGGAATGGATCCGTACCGCAGTTTATGACCGGAATGATATTCTAGCTGCCAACTACGGCGGCGGAGACAGTGCCGAAATCATCCGCTATCAGGCATATTTCAAGGCAAGAGAAGCCGATAATCCGAGCCTGTGGAGAGATCGGAATACGGCGGCTGTCACGGAGACCGGCGGAGATTCGGAAACGGTTGACAAACGCATTGTTGCGAAAAATGAAAGCAATATTGAACGGATCGGATTTCCCAAAGAGATTCGGGTTGAAAGCGAATCTTTCGATGGGATTGCACCGCTCGATATTATTGAAAGCCTGTCGCAGAGATCAGATATGAATATGCTGAGTTTTTCAGAACAGATACAGCTTGCCTCCGGCGGATTCGAGGGAGAAAGAACGGATTTTCTGAGTCGTCTTGGAGCTTTGCTATAGCAACCCCTACTCATCTGTGGAAAAATTCCCGTAGCCTCCCCCCTGTATCCCCCTTCTCGAAGTGGATGAGATGAAGGTTCTGAATGCGAAAACAGTTCAGCATTCATTATCCGATTCAGGGCTTGACAATAACCGTTGCGGCTTTCCGGTTGTCCAGATAGCGTTTGGCATATTCCGCCATATCCTCGACCGTGATTGCCGAATAATCCTTCAGAATAGTCCTGCTCCAGTCCAACTGTTCGGGATGATCTTTCGAATCTTTCAGAACCGTGAACAGCCAATACTCGTTTTGTCTTTGCATGTCTTTGATATTGGTAATTGTCGGATCAACCGCCCTCTGAAGCTCGTCTTTGCTGATGCCATTTCCGATCATATCATCGGCAATAGCTCTGACTTCTTTTGCCACCATATCTGCATCTTCGGGTTTGATCGAAACGACAATGTTGAGCATTCCGTAGCCCGGATAGGTTTTGCTCGGAGAACTGTATGCCACCGGCGAATATGCCGCACCCAGTTTGTCCCGAATCGTTTCTCTGAGACGATCCGAAAAAATTTCCGCCAATATTGACAGTCTGCGGGTTCTGGAAATATTTCGCATATCATCCGTAGGATAAGATAAGAAAAGCAGACCTTTGGGAATTTCCGAATCGATCTTCAGGTTCAGGCGTTGTCCTGTCGGAAATTTGGGCTGTCTAGAGCTATCTGGCTGTTTTATTTCGATTCTCTTTAGTGTTCCCAGATATTTTGCCGCAAGTCCAATCATGGAGTCGATATCAAAATCTCCCGCAACGGAAAGCTCCAACGCGTCCTGCTTCAGAGAGTCCGATATCCAATTCCGAACATCCGAAATAGCAAGTTTCTGTAATTGTTCATAAGCTGCAAGACCGAAACGGCTATCTCCGCCTGCCAGAAAGCGTGTTCCGTAAAGTCTCATCGCACCGTCCGGCAAACGGGATAAAGACAGATGTCTCTGACGAAAGCGTTCCATGACCAGCGAGTAGGCATCTTCCCGAAATGCCGCATCATTCAGATACGCGTAAAACAACTGAAACATCAGAGCAAGCTCATCTTGCACTGTGTTGCCATCCAGTGTGAAGCTGTTTTCTGCAACATGAAACGACACAGAGGTATTTTTACCTGCCAATGCCTGATCCAGTTCATCCCGATTGAGCGGTCCCACGCCGCTTTCCTGAATCAGTTTTTCTGTCAGTTCTGCCAAGCCCGGCTGATGCAAAGGCTCCGTCATGCGTCCTTTTCCGAAAGCCAGCGAAGCAATAATTTCATTTGCTTTGAAATCCGTCTTTTTCAGATTGAGCCGCAATCCGTTTTCAAAATCGATCTGAGTGATTCCGAGATCGTACAAATCCGTGCGCCGGACAATTTTTCCCGAAGTTTCAGGATCAGAAAAATAAGGAAAACTCTTGCCCGATATATTTTCAGGCTCGGACAGTTCAACGGTTCTGCTCTTGTAGAACGCGGCAAGAATATGATCTTCAGGTTTTGCATTCCCGCTGCGGATATCCGCGTTTCCGCTGACCATGATCAGACGATGATCCGGCTCCCAGCTTTTCCGAAATGCCTCATGAACTGCTTTCAGAGGAAGCGATTCGATAAAGGATGAAAACAGTTCTTTTTCCTGCTGCGGAGACTGAAATACGCGATTATTGCTCATATCGGACATCATCTGATATGCCAACTCGCCGCTTTCCCGTGTTGCTGCTTTTTTGACCGCAGTGTCAAGATCAGCCAGCATATCTTTTTTTACTCTTGCCAACTCCGATTCTGTAAAGCCGTAAGTCAGTGCCTGTCTTAAAGTCTGTTCCGCGACAGCGAGCATTTTTTCCCAATTTTCGGGTTTGCCCTGAACACTGATTTCGGCATACTCGATTTCTTTCAAAAAGGTATGCGCATGAGCAGAGGCTGAGGTGAACGGCGCATCCGGTTTTCTGAGCAGTCTGTCCAAACGGTTTTGGACAATTCGGTTTGCCACCGCCTGAGTCAGCAGTCTTTTCCGAAGCGATAGCGAATCCGGCTCGGAATCTTTTTTCCGCACCACCTCGATAGCGACTGTTGTGTTTCCGGCTTCTTTTTCAAAATGATAAAAAGGCTTGATTCCCTGATGTGCAATTTTTCCGATGCCTTCATAAGGTCTGGAACGCGCTTTTGCCATGATATCGGAAAATTGTTCTTTGATCAGTTTTTCCGCAAGCTGCCGATCCGTATCACCGACCATGATCAGAATCATGTTTTCCGGTCTGTACCAAGTTTCATAACAATCTTTCACAAGCTTCTGATCGGCAGTTTCAAGC
>CAZMDM010000025.1:0-1681 GCA_964564775.1 uncultured Desulfonema sp.
GGAATAAACCCATGAATGAAAAAGTAAGCAAAGTGCATATTGCTCCCTGCATTGCGGAACATTGCCCGTATAAAGAAACCATCATCGCCAAGATCAGGGCAAAAGCGGGCGTTCAGGTGATCGAAGGTACGCATGAATATAAACCGAGCAATATTTTTGCCTGATAGGGAGATATGTGATGCCGATATTCGATTATGTATGTGTAAATTGCGGCAATACGAGTGAAGTGCTGATCAGCGGCTCGCAGGATCAGCCTATATGTCCGGTGTGCGGCGGACAGTTGAACAAGCTGATGTCCGCACCGTCTTCCTTATCGGGAATCAGCAGAAACCGGATACCCGGACCCAAAGATACCGGATGTTGCGGATCAAGACCCGGAGAAGGCTCGTGTGCCGGACCCGGCAGTTGTTGCGGAAGAGCGTGAAAATCTTGGTGTATGGAATGAAGTTCGAAAAAATGACAAACGAAACCCCTGAATCTCTGCAAAAACATTCCCAGCGTTTTCTGGAAATGGCATTTCGCACCGACAAGTGCGGCGCTCCGGCAAATCCTCATGGGCATGGCAAACGAACCGGACAGTGCGGAGACACGATTGAAATGTTCATAACCGTTCGGGATAAGCACATCGAATCCGTCCGCTATCAGTGCGAAGGCTGCATCAATACCCGTGCGTGCGGATGTACGGTTGCGTGTATGGCAGAAGGAAAAAGCATCGAGCGAGCATGGGAAATCACCCCTGAAGCCATTGTGAATTATCTTGAAACCCTTCCCGGTGAAGAAGCGCATTGTGCGGAATTGGCAGTCGGCGCGTTTTATCTGGCATTGAACAATCTTCAGAAAGCAGTTGGATCATGATTATCAGCATAGCGAGCGGTAAAGGCGGCACCGGCAAAACCACTGTTGCGGTCAATCTGGCATTGTCTGTGGGCAAGAAGGTTCTGCTATTGGACTGCGATGTGGAAGAGCCGAACTGCCATTTATTTATCCGCCCCGTATCCGAGCGGATCGAAACTGTTCTGCTGCCCATACCGGAAATCAATCAGTCCCGGTGCAGCCATTGCGGAAAATGCGGTGATATCTGCCAGTTCAAAGCCATTGTCTGCGCTGGGGAAATTGTCATGACATTTCCCGAACTCTGTCATAGCTGCGGCGGATGTGTCCGAATCTGCCCGGAAAATGCGATTACCGAAATCGGCAGAAAAGCCGGAGAAATTCATCACGGCAGACGCGGGGATGTGAAACTGGTTTATGGGGTCATGGATGTGGGGCTGGCAATGTCACCGCCGCTGATCCGAAAGGTGCGGACTTACGGCGAAACCAGTCCGCTGACCATTGTGGACGCGCCTCCGGGAACATCCTGTCCCGTGATTACCGCGATCCGAAACACGGATTTCGTGGTGCTGGTAACCGAACCCACGCCTTTCGGGCTGCATGATCTGAAACTCGCGGTCGAGGTGGTCAGGTCACTGAATATCCCGCACGGACTGGTCATCAACCGCTCCGGCATCGGCAACGACGCGGTAAAGCAATATGCGGCAGCAGAAAACATTCCGATTCTGATGGAAATTCCGTTTGAGCGGCGGATTGCCGAATTATACTCCGAAGGAAAAATTCTGTGCGAAGCCGAACCGTCATGGCAGACCAGATTCAGATAAATGTATCATCGCATTCGCTATATGAT
>CAZMDM010000026.1:0-4443 GCA_964564775.1 uncultured Desulfonema sp.
CTTTTTCTTCCCCGAATCTGCCGATTTCACCCCGCACCGCTCAGAACAGACCATATCAGTGTGATGATTCCCGCAAAAACAAACTGACTCTCGATCCAGAATTCGAGTTTGATTCCCGCAACAATATAGCCTCGATCATGGGCAATAATAAGTAGCAGAATAGATAAAGGACATAACGAAAGCAAAACAGCGAGTTCGGGCATGATTTCCATAAATGCGGATATCGGCAGCATCACGCATAATGCGATCAGCATGGTTTTGAGCAATTTCAGCGTTTGTTTCTCTCCCAGTAGGGGCGGAAGCGTTTCATTGCCGACAAGCCGATCTCCCTGCAGATCCAGAAAATCGAAAAATGCGGTTCTGACAAATACCAGACAGCTTGCCCATGCAAATACCAAGAGCGTGGAGATTCCGAGCGAGCCGTGAAGCGACAGATACGGAAATATGGCAGTAACCACTCCCCATGCTGCCGCGATCAGAACGGTTTTGGATCCAGGAATATCTCGGATACGCTGATATTTGGCATCATCCGGCAGCAGTTTCAGATTGTAGGACAATCCCAAAATGCTCATCAGCAGAAGAATCAGAAACGGCAGAAGACCTCTGCTTGCGGCAATCAGCAGCCCAGAACCGCCGGAAATCAGGGCAAGTACGGTCATCATCACGGTATGGTCGTCATAGAATGCCGCTCTTTCTGGGTCATTGTAACGATCCGCTTTCATACCGATCAGGTTGTTGAGAATGTGCATGGAATGAACATAGAGCATGGCAATCAGAATATACGGCGAATAATGCCATATTTCCTGAAGTTTGGCACAGGCATAACATAACGCTCCCGCGCCGATTGCCAGATATAGATTGGTCAGCAGCGCGGCATGACGAAGCGCAAACAACGGTTTATACCAGCCCTGCTCATCTTTGAACGATAAACTTTCGAGCTTGCGGTAAATCCGCCGGATCACCCAGTTGGGCGTGGAAGCTCCGGCAGTCAGCCCGATAATGCTTGCCGAAGCAAGCGCGTTCATATCCAATTCATCTTCATCTTCGATATGATAAGACGGTTTTCCCGCCTGAACCGCTATTTCGGCAAGCCGCTGGGTATTGCCGCTGTTTTTGCCGCCGACCACCACAATCGCGTCTGCAAACTCGGCAAGATGTTTCACCTCTTCCTGACGCCGCTCTGTGGAATCGCAGATCGTATCGAAAATTTTGTAGTGCGGAAATTTCTGCGATGCCCACGACTTTACGGCTTCGTAAAACATCGTATTCTGAGTGGTCTGGGCAACGATAATCGCATTATCGAATGCGGGCAGTGCATCGAGTTCATCAATGCTTCCAGCCACATAGCCTTTTTCTCCCGCATATCCCAGAAGACCGATGACTTCGGGGTGATCTTTGTCTCCGATGATGATGCATCCATAGCCTTTAGCCGCATGTTTGGCAATAATTGTCTGCACCTTGATGACTTTGGGACAGGTAGCATCAATGACCGTGAAGCCCGAATCTTTCAATGCCTGTTTGGTTTCGGGAGGAACGCCGTGCGCGCGGATCAGCACTGTTCCGATGCCTTTCTCCGGTATTTCCTCGATGACCGATATGCCTTTTTCTTTCAGAAGATTCAGCACCTGCGGATTGTGAATCAAAGGCCCGTAAGTGCAGATCGGAATATCGTATCTGCCCGGAGCATCCAGTACCATCTCAACGGCTCTCTGAACCCCCATGCAGAATCCTGCGGTTTTTGCAATAACGATTTTCACGATTGACAATGCTCTTTTCAAAAAATTCGATCTGATTTGTATTCTTATCTTACAGAAGGGAAAAAATTTCAAGATGAAAATCAGACATGAAGTTGCTACAATCGCTTTTGTTCGAAATCTGCCATGCAAACAGTTATAAAGACAGATCGTAAATAGACTTCTTTCAAAACTGTTCAGTCAAACGATTTATTTCTGGGCATAGAAACGAACTTTGGAAAAAGGTTTAATGAAACCGCCTGCGAATGCGTCCAGTGCGAACAAAAATCTTGAAAAAATCCTTGACATCTTCCTCAAAAGCGTATATTTTGCCTTCTCAAAAAACCGAGTGAGTACTCGGTTGATTTTTCGGAGACCTGAACATCATGTCCAAAAAAGAAAATATTCTGAATGCAGCTACCCGGCTGTTTGCCGAAAAAGGGTTCAAAGAAACCACTGTGGCGGAATTGTCCAAAATGACCGGCGCGGCAGAAGGTACGATCTTCCATCATTTCAAAAGCAAAGAAGATATTTTCATGAGTATTCTGCAACTGATGAAAAATGGGATTACTCAGGAATTCAAGGAATATATTGCGAGTCAGACCTTTGATACGGGTCTGGATATGGTCGAAAAGGTAATTTCGTTCTACCTCTATCTGGCAACCAAAAACGAAGACTGGTTTCTGATTCTGCACAGAAATTATCCGTATGAGCTTGCCAAAAACAATGCTCAGTGCCGGGAACATCTGGAGGCGATCTACAATTGTTTCGCGGAATTTTTCGAACTTGCGATGATACTAGGGCAGAAAGACGGCTCGATTCAGAGAAATCTGAATGCCCGGAAAATCGCGCTGATTCTGTTTTCAACGGTCAACGGTTTGGTATGGTTCAACATCAACAGTCTTTATGATGCGGGTGCATTGTATCAGGAGCTTATCGAATCCTGTCGAAAGATATTACTACCTTAGAGGAGATGCTGATGGTCAAAAAGATTTTTCCGTTTCTGGTCTGGTTTGAAGATTACAACATGGACAGCCTGAAAGCAGATGCGATTGCGGGGCTGACTGTGGCACTGGTGCTGATTCCGCAGTCTATGGCGTATGCCCAGCTTGCCGGAATGCCGCCGTATTTTGGTTTGTATGCCGCATTTCTGCCGCCGATGCTCGCGTCGCTGTTCGGATCGAGTCGTCAGTTGGCAACAGGACCCGTTGCTGTCGTATCCCTGATGACATCTGCGTGTCTGGAGCCTTTGGCAACCGCAGGCAGTGAAGGATACATCGCGTATGCGATTTTACTGGCTTTGATGGTGGGTGGATTTCAGTTTCTGCTGGGTGTATTGCGGCTCGGAATCGTGGTGAATTTTTTATCTCATCCGGTTGTCAACGGCTTTACCAACGGTGCGGCAATCATTATTGCCACGTCTCAGTTGGCAAGTATGTTCGGCGTATCTGTGGATAATGCGGAGCATCATTACGAAACCGTTATCCGGGTCTGTCAGGCGGCAATGCACTATACCCATTGGATGTCGCTGATTTTAGGCATTCTTGCATTTGCCATTATGTTTGGGCTAAAAAAAATCGCTCCGAGAATTCCCAACGTATTGGTAGCTGTGGCAGTTACCACGGTGATTTCATGGCTGATAGGGTTCGAGCATAATATGAGCGTGGATATTTCCGCTATCGAACTGCCCGAAGCCAGAGAGAGAATTACGAATTTCAATAATGCGGTCAATGCCGTACCGCCGTTGGCAAAAGAAAGAATCGAGGCAAACAAAGCCATTGACAATGCCAAAAAAACGCGTGATAAACTGGCTATACTGGAAGCCGAATATAATCTGAATGTGATTTCGACCAAAATCGAAAAACTGAATCGGGAATCGCAGGTCAATCGGGAAAAACTTCGCTATATGTTGTTCAGCCGCAAGGAGGAAGGCGGTATATCCAAATTCTATCCCAAAGACAAAATGGAGGATCCGGAAGGACGGACATGGCGGATCAAGGTCGGAAACAAAGCTCTGGACACGGCAAAGCTGACCATGTCCGGCGGCGGAGCGGTGGTCGGCAATGTTCCCAAAGGATTGCCGTCCATGGGAATTCCTTCGATGGACATGAAAGTTGCTCTCAGGCTTCTTCCGTTTGCCGCGATTATTTCGCTGTTGGGTTTTATGGAAGCCATTTCGATTGCCAAAGCCATGGCTGCCAAAACCGGGCATCGGATTGATCCGAATCAGGAACTAATCGGGCAGGGTATTGCCAACATGCTGGGCGCATTCAGCAAAAGCTATCCGACTTCCGGGTCGTTTTCACGATCTGCGGTCAACCTTCAGGCAGGCGCAGTCAGCGGCTTATCCAGTGTGTTCACCAGTATTACGGTGATCATTACTCTGTTCTTTTTCACGCCGTTATTGTATCATCTGCCTCAGTCCGTACTGGCTGCGGTCATTATGATGGCGGTGATCGGTCTGATCAACGTATCTGGTTTCATTCATGCGTGGCGAGCGCAGTGGTATGATGGACTGATTTCGGTATTGTCATTTATATTCACGCTGATATTTGCGCCGCATCTGGACAAAGGCATTATGATCGGCGTTATTCTGTCTTTGGGCGTATTTCTGTATAAGAGCATGAGACCGGTGGTTTCTTCTCTGTCCGGGCAGGATGTCGAAGCGCCCAGAGTTGGTAGCAAGCATGATATGATGACGGTTCGATAG
>CAZMDM010000027.1:0-3825 GCA_964564775.1 uncultured Desulfonema sp.
AATCAATTTCAGGGCTATAAGCTCAAGCCTGCTTAAGCAGGCTTCGGTTTCTAGCCGGGCGATTTATCGCTTGGCTGAACAGTTTTGAAAGAGGTCTAATAAAAAATTGATTTTATTAATAAAATCAGAATAATACAAAATTAAGAGCATAACTCATAGAAAAAATTCGGATAGTCTGAAATCAGCCTGAAATTCCCTGACTGGCTGCCGGGGTAACCAACTCCTGATTGCCGAACGGGTCTTTGAATTCCAGTTCGGGGCGGAATTTGAGCTTTTTCTGCCCGCGTTCATTGATGTATTTTTTAATTTCAAGATCAATGTCTGCGGGAATATCGACACCAGCTTTGGTCAATGCCTGTCTCAGCAGAGTTTCGCATTTGCCGGCAAACGCGACCGCGTCTCCGCAGATACGCCCGGCTTCACTCGGATTGTGAAATCCGATGGAGTTTTCCGCACCGATGAAAATCACCCGATACAAAGCTTCCAGATACAAATCTTTGGCTCTGGTATAGAGCTTATCATCAATGACCTTGCCTTCTGCCTGAGCCTTATGAGTAATCTCGAACAGTTTCGCCGCAACCGCTTCGGCATATCCTGCCCGATTCATCATGGAAATGGTTCTGTCCTGAATCGCGTGAACCTGCTGTACAAGTGCCTGCGGAGACTGCGGATGACACTGCTGACAGGCTCTCAGATCGTTTTTGAGCGGACTCATGATGTTGTGATCGGAAATTTTATTTGCGCCCACTTTGGTGTAAGGCATGTGGCAGTCCGCGCAGGCAACGCCTGCCTGATAATGAACGCTGTTGAAGCTGAAAAACTCGTATTCGGGATGGCGGATAAAACCTACTTTGAATCCGGTAACATTCTGTTTCCATTCCAGATGAGACGGATCGCTCTTGATGACTTTGATGATATTCTCAATAGAAATATTTCCGGGTTTGCTGCCCTGCCAAGGGAAAAATACCGCAGTGGATTTCATATCCTTGTCTTTGGGAACAACATAAGTTACATGACATTGCGCGCAGACCAGAGAGCGTCTCTCCTGACGGGTGGTCTGAGCCGGATCCACGCCGATTTTGGCAAGAGCGTCTTTCAGTGTCCATCGGGTTACCATCGGACTCATGCTTTTGTTATCGTGGCAATCCGAGCAGCTTGCACCCAACTGCTGAAATTGTTTCGGAATTTTGGCATGAACCTCCAGAAACGGGTCTGCAAAATAAGAATGCCCCATTTCTTTCTGCATTTTTTCGGCAAAGGGCGATTTGCAGGATAAACATACTCCGCCGGCTTTGAGACGGGACGGATCAATTTCGAGCTGGTCAATCACCATATAATGATGTCCGCGAGGTTCGTTATATTCAATGCCGAATCCCCATCCGTTGAACAGCAACGCCATATAGGGAAATTCGCTGAGTTTGTCATAAATCACCAGATCGGTATCATAGCCTTTTTTATATTTGCTTTTTCCCGCGGGTCTGGGGTCTTTGGTTTTTACCCATGAATCATATTCCAGAGGATAGATTTTTCCCCAGTTTGCCGGGTCCATTTCTCCGTCTGCAATGGTTCCGACCCTTACCGGCTCGACTTTTTCCGGGGTACAACCTGCCGAGATGATCAGACCGATCATCAGCGCGGATACGAATATTCCTGCCCAAATTTTTTTCCGATTCATACAATTTTTCTCCTTACAATCAAAGTGTTCCGGTTTGTCTGTGGGACAGACGGCGATGGCAGTCCCAGCAATTGCGATCTTCGCTGATTCTCGAAATCGTTTCCGCATGACAGCGTTTGCAGTTTTCCTGTACGATAGCCGCGCCGTGTTTGGAAAGATAAATGGTATCGGGAACCCGCCCCGAATAAAAGCTGTACACATCTTTCATACCGTCTATGCTTTTCCATGTCAGGTGCCGCGCAAAATTGTCGTTGGGAAGATGACAGTCCACACATTTCTGGCGCCGATGTCCTCCGTTATGAAACCAGCTTTCATACTCCGACTGCATGACATGACATCCCGCACAGAATTCGGGCGTGGATGATTTGGCATACAGTTTCGGAGGTCCGAAACCGACAAAAAGACCGATTCCTCCGCCGACAATTACGAGCAGAATCGCCAGAAAAAAAAGCTTTTTTTTAGCCACACTCATATTGTCTCCCTTCTTTTTCCGATCATCAATCTCCTGTATATCATTCAATTTATATTGTAAAGTCAAAAGATTATATTTTTTCAAAATCGGCTTTTTTTGACATAAGTCAATGAATAAAAATATGATCCGATTTATAAGCAAGGGTTCGGATGTTTATTACGAAAAATAATATAGTGCTTCAGGTTTTTCTGTGTTATATATCATATCTCATCTCATATCGAATTTCGGATTACACAAGGGGGCATGATGGAAACTGCCAAACTGATTATCGGAGACAAAACTATCGAATTGCCGGTGATTACCGGAACCGAAGGCGAAAAAGCCATTGACATTACTTCTCTGCGACAGAAAACAGGGTATATTACACTTGATCCGGGTCTGGGCAATACGGGAAGCTGTAAAAGTGCGATTACATTTCTGGATGGCGAAAAGGGAATACTCCGATATAGGGGAATCCCGGTCGAGCAGCTTGCAGAGCATTCCACATTTGTAGAAACTGCTTATCTGCTGGTGAACGGACATCTGCCTACGGACACGCAGTTGAAAAATTTTTCTTTTATGCTCAATGACAATTCTCTGGTACATGAAGATATGAGAACCTTTTTTGAGGCATTTCCGAGAGGTTCCCACCCTATGGGGATATTATCTTCTATGGTGAATGCCTTAAGAAGCTTTTATCCTGAAATCAGAACTGATTCGGAAGAGGAATTTCATAAAACTGTTGCCAGAATTATTTCCAAAGTACGAACCATGGCAGCAATGTCTTACAGAATCTCCAAAGGTTACAAGGTGATTTATCCCAGACCTGACTTGGATTACTGTTCGAATTTTCTCAACATGATGTTCGACAATCCGGTTAATCCTTATGAAATCGAGCCGGAAAAGATCAAGAACGAGAGAGATAAAGAAAAGTACGATCAGAACCGCAAGAAGGCAAGGGCGTTGAATGTGTTTCTGATTCTTCATGCTGACCATGAACAGAACTGCTCCACATCCTCCGTGCGATTGGTAGGCAGTGGGCGTGTGAATATCTATGCAGCTTTGTCTGCCGGAATTGCAGCATTGTGGGGACCTCTGCACGGAGGAGCAAATCAAAAAGTGATCGAAATGCTGGAACAGATTCAGGCGAATGGCGGAGATATTGCTCCTTTTGTCAGTCGGGCAAAAGATAAAAACGATCCGTTCCGGCTGATGGGATTCGGGCATCGGGTGTATAAAACGTACGATCCTAGAGCCAAAATTATGAAAAACATCTGTCATGATCTGCTGAATAGCCTGAAAATCAGCGATCCTTTGCTGGATATGGCAATGAAGCTTGAAGAAGTGGCGTTGAACGACGAATATTTTATTCAGCACAATCTGTATCCCAATGTTGATTTTTACAGCGGTATTGTTCTGAGAGCCTTGAAAATTCCGACAAACATGTTTCCGGTGATGTTTGCTATGGGACGCCTGCCCGGATGGATTGCCCAATGGAAAGAAGATGCGGATGATCCGAATTGGAAATTGTACCGTCCGCGTCAGATTTACATCGGAGAGCAGAAAAAAGATTTTGTGCCGTTAAAAGAGCGATAATTTTTTCTTGACAACGGTATTTTTTTCAGATATAAAGGCGAAGTTTGATTTTGAGAGCGGGCCGTTAACTCAGGCGGTAGAGTATCTGCCTTTTAAGCAGAGA
>CAZMDM010000028.1:0-27627 GCA_964564775.1 uncultured Desulfonema sp.
ATCAGTTTCATTATCTTATTTCCTTTTCTGAGTATTATGTGTTATGTGTTACGCGTTCGGGTTTTGTACGAGATGCAGTACGAAAAGTAAAATGCAAAAGTCGGGTATGGGCAGAATTTTAAGTATTGACGATGACGACGCTCTTCGAAAGAGTTTTCACAAGCTGCTGACCGCAGCGGGGTATGAGGTGGAAAGCACTGCTTCCGGAGAGGCGGGCTTAAGTAGCATCCGCAAGATCCTTCCGGATATAGTGATTGCAGATATGCGGCTTCCGGGCATGAATGGGCTGGAAATTTTCAGAGAAGTTCATGCAATCGAGCCGAGACTGCCGGTGATTATCATGACCGCTTACGGTACAACGGAAACCGCTATCGAAGCCACCAAAATGGGCGCGTTCGATTATGTTCTCAAGCCCTTTGAAATTCCCGATATGCTGTCGGTGATTACTCAGGCGCTCGAAGCTGGGCGATTCATGCGCTCTCCGGTGGATATGGATCCTTCACCTGACAAAACTTTTCGGGAAGCCATTATCGGGCGAAGTTCCGCGATGCAGGAAGTGTATAAGGCTATCGGACGTTCAGCACCGACCGATGCCACTGTGCTGATTCGCGGGGAATCGGGAACCGGCAAAGAACTGGTGGCTCGTGCGGTGTATCAGCACAGTCTGCGCTCGGACAAGCCGTTTCTGGTGATCAACTGTGTGGCAATTCCCGATACATTGCTGGAAAGTGAATTGTTCGGCTATGAAAAAGGCGCGTTCACTGGCGCGTCCCGGCGCAGAGTCGGCAAAATCGAACAGGCACACGGCGGAACCATTTTTCTGGATGAAATCGGAGATATGCCGTTCAGTCTTCAGTCCAAAATTCTGCGGCTGCTTCAGGAAAAAAGCATCGAACGGCTGGGCGGACGCGATCCCATTGCCACCGATGTGCGGATTATCGCAGCCACGAACCGGGACTTGGAAGCTTCGATTGCCGAAGGGCGGTTCCGGGAAGATTTGTATTACCGCCTCAAAGTAGTTACGATATGGCTGCCGCCGCTGTCCAAACGCGGGGGCGATATTGCTTTGCTCAGCGAATACTTTCTGTCCCGCTATTCGGCAGAAAGCGGCATGGATAATCCCGGTATCACCAAAGAAGCCAAATTGCTGCTGGAATCGTATTCGTGGCCCGGCAATGTGCGCGAACTGACCAATGTGATTCGCAAAGCATTGATTTTCAATCGCGGCGCGCCCTTGAGCAATGACGATATCCTGCAAGCCATCAGTGAGAAAAATCATCTCAACTCCGATAGCGACAAAGAGGATGATTCGGCATTGCGTCAGATGGTTCGCCGCAGTCTGAGTTCCTATCCGCATGAAAATAAATTTGATGCGTGTATGGACAAATTTGCGGAAATTCTGATCAGCGAGGCATTGAATATGACCGGAGGAAATCGCTCCAAAGCATCAAAACTGCTGGGCTTATCCAGACCGACTCTGCATTCCAAAATTGAGAAATATCGCCTGAAAATGGAAATCAGCGTCAGAAGGTGAATCGTTTAAGACTTGAACCGAATCCTGTAATCGTATATCCTGTGAATTATGAAAAAAAATACTCAGACCATTACTGTCGGCTTTTCGCCATGTCCCAATGATACCTTTATGTTTCATGCCATGATTCATAAACTGGTCAATACGGACGACTTCAAGTTCGTTCCGTACATGGATGATGTGGAAGCGTTGAATCAACGGGAATTTCAGGAAAAAAATCAGCTTCAGGTAACAAAACTGTCTTTTTACGCGTGGCTTCTTCTCAAAGACCGATATAGCCTGCTGGAGGCGGGCGCGGCATTGGGTTCGGGCTGTGGTCCTCTGCTGATTGCCAAAACCATGCCCAAAAACCTGACCGATGCGAAAATCGCGATTCCCGGGAAATACACCACCGCAGCGATGCTGCTGAATTTGTGGAATCCCGAACTGAAAAATCTCATCCCCACACGCTTTGACAAAATTCTTCCGGGAGTTGCTTCGGGAAAATTCGATGCAGGCGTGATTATTCACGAAGGACGATTCGTGTATCAGGATTACGACTGCTTCAAAATTGCCGATTTGGGCGAATGGTGGGAAAGCAAAACCAATCTTCCAATTCCTTTAGGCTGCATTGCGATCCGAAACGACCCGGAAACGATCTGCCATAAAGAACGGATCGAAAGTATTCTGAAAGATTCTGTTGCTTACGCGTTTGAACATCGTCAGGCATCCAGAAAATATATCAAAGAGTATGCTCAGGAACTCGACGATTCGGTGATTGACCGGCATATTCATCTGTATGTTAATGAATACAGCCTGTCATTGGGAGGCTTCGGCAGGCAGGCTGTTCAGATGCTGGAAGGAATGATACAATGTCAGAAGGTTCTGTAATCGGCATTGTTATGGCAACGCTTTTAGAAGCAGAGCCGTTTATCAGACAGCTTGCTCTGAACCGCTGTGGTGAGGAACCATTCGAGATGTATCGCGGTGATCGTATTTCTCTGGTTATTTCCGGCATCGGCAAAACCCATGCGGCAATGGCATCCGCATGGCTGATTCTTACAGAAGCTCCTGAAGTCATTGTCAATGCCGGAGCAGCCGGAGCAACGGATCATCGTTCCGAGTTAGGCAGCATTTATCAGATTTCTGAAGTCATCGAACCGGATCGGATGAGATTCGAAGCATATAGCAATATTCCCGATCAGATTCACGGCTTCCCTTCAGTATCACTTGCCACTCAGGATAAGCCAGTGAAATTGCCGGAAGACAGAGCGGCATTATCTGCTGATGCCCGATTGACCGATATGGAAGGCGCGGCAGTTGTACAGGTCTGCAAAAAGTTCAAAGTTCCCTGTTATCTGTTCAAATTTGTCAGCGATACGCCGACAGATCACCGCATCAGAGAAAATATCGAGCGATATCGGGATAGATTTTGCGAATTACTTTTGCCGCTTATACGCGATCCGAGTTTTTACATGGATCATCAGCTAACCTCATATCACCTTATGAATATCAATGGTTCGGACAGTTTTTAAAATCACATTATTGTGCTTGAAGCATGATAAAAAAATTGTTAAATTATCACTTTCTGAAATTACACTATCAGGAGGCTATTTTGATCATCAGAAATCTTGAAGTCGGTCCCATTATGGCAAACTGCTTTATTCTGGGCTGCGAAGCAACCCACGAAGCAGTCGTAATCGATCCGGGCGATGACGCAGCTGAAATTTTGGCGGAATTGGCAGATGCCAAACTGAAAGTAAAGTATATTCTGAATACGCACGGACATTTTGATCATGTCGGCGCCAACAAAAAGCTCAAAGAAGCAACAAACGCACCCATTCTGATCCATAAGGCAGACGCTCCGATGCTGCCGTCTTTGTCTCTTCATGCAAGGATGTTCGGACTTTCTGCGGAAAACTCGCCGGAAGCAGACAAATTGATCGAAGATGGCGATCTGATTTCATTTGGAAAAATCACGCTGAAAGTGATTCATACGCCGGGGCATACGCCGGGAGGCGTTTCTTTTTATACGGACGGAAAAGTCTTTGTCGGAGATACGCTGTTCGCGGGGTCTATCGGCAGAACGGATTTTCCCGGCGGCGATTATGATACGCTGATTGCCAGCATACAGAAAAAGCTCTTTGTTCTTGGAGATGATGTGGTGGCGTATACCGGACACGGGCCCGAAACCACCATCGGCAGAGAAAAACGCTTTAACCCTTTTGCAGCGATACGATAGGACATGGTTGCCGATATTTCACGATTTGAAAATTGCAGGATTCTGGTCATCGGCGATCTGATGCTGGATGAATATGTCTGGGGAGATGTGGAACGCATTTCTCCAGAAGCTCCGGTGCCGGTGTTGGCAGTAACGCATGAAGAGTACACGCTCGGCGGTGCGGGCAATGTGGTGAACAATCTGGCGGTACTCGGTGCGAAAGTATCCGTATGCGGCGTGATCGGAACCGGTCCCGATGGCAAACGCGTTCGGGAAAAGCTTTCGGATTTGGGTGCGGATTTGGGCGGCGTAGTTGAAGAATCTCAGCGTCCCACGACCCGGAAAACCCGCATTATTGCCGGCAGTCAACAAATGATCCGTATTGACCGGGAAACCCGCCGAGATATTTCGGAAGATACGCAGATCAGAATTCTCGGCTATATCCGGGATCGGATCGCGGATACGGATGCGGTGCTGATTTCAGATTACAGCAAAGGGTTGTTGGGAAAACACTTTATTCAGCAGGTGATTGCGATTGCCAAAGCCCATAACAAGCCCGTGATTGCCGATCCCAAAGGACTCGATTTTGCAAAATATGCTGGCGTAACGGTTCTGACGCCGAATAAAAAAGAAGCGGCTCTGGCATCCGGCACGGATATCAGAAGTGAAGAGATGCTGATTGCTGCCGGAAATAAGCTGCTGCAAAACGCCGGCATCGAAAATCTTTTGCTGACCTGCGGCAAAGACGGCATGGTATTGTTCGAGCCGGATCGGACGCCGCTCAAAATTGCGGCACAGGCAAAACAGGTCTTCGATGTGTCCGGTGCGGGCGATACGGTGGTGTCAGTGCTGGGATTGGCAATGGCTTCGGGACTTTCGCTAAGAGAAAGTGCTGAAATTGCCAATGCCGCAGCTGGAATTGTGGTCGGGAAAGTCGGTACAGCTACGGTCTCCAAAGAAGAACTTGCCTCAGCATTGAATCTTGTTCCCGATTCAGCGTTGTTCAAGCAGAAATCCTTGGCTGAAATTGCGCTTGTGGCAAAAGACTTGCGGAAAAAAGGCAAACGTATCGTTCTGACCAACGGCTGTTTCGATCTGCTTCACGCGGGGCATATCCTGCTGTTTTCCGCGTCAAAACAGTTGGGAGATGTGCTGATTGTTGCCATTGACGATGATGCTTCGGTGAAAGCACTGAAAGGAAACGGAAGACCGGTGATCCGCGAAAAAGAACGGATTCGCATTTTAAGCGCATTGGACAGCGTGGATTATGTAACTGTGTTTTCAAGCGGACAATTGGAAAAACTCATTGAGGCGGTTCGTCCCGATGTGCTGACCAAAGGCAGCAATTACAGTTCCGAAGAAGTTTTGTGGGGAAAATTGGTCGAAAAGCTCGGCGGACGGGTGGCGCTGGTTCCGGTGATTGACAATCTGTCTTCTTCCGGGATTATCAGCTCGATCAGAGAGAATACCACCGAATAACAGATAAAGATGTCTGATGTACAAGTGAATTGATTTGTGATATACATGGTTTCGGATGATTAAGCTTGACAGAAACATCGGAAAAACAGTTCCGAAATGGGGAGGATAGCATGAGAAACGGAATCATTCTGATAATTGTATTTCTTTCTGCAATACTGAGCGGAATCGGTATTGCGGCAGATTCCAAAGGACAGCCGTTTCGTGTGCTGGACATCAGCGAACGGACTTACGACAACGGACCCGCCATCGGTGTGCTGCTGTCCGAGCCGTTAAACCCGCTTGTCCGGCATGACGATCACCTGAAAATCAGCAATCCCAAAGAAATGCTCAAAAGCGCATGGGTGCTATCCGATGACAAACGCACCCTGTATTTTCCTCATGTCGAGCCTGAAACGCAATATTCGGTTACGGTTCTGGAAACCTTGAAATCCGCATCCGGCAAGGAACTGGGCAAGCGCACTTCTCAATCGCTTACGACTCGGAAAATTACGCCGGTGGTCAGTTTTGCCAGCAACGGACTGCTGCTGCCGACAAAGATGAGTCAGGGACTTCCGATAGTTACAGTCAATGTCAAAGCCGTGAATATCGAATTTTTCAGAATGAAAGACGAATCTCTGGCAAAGTTCATCAACTGGGATAAAACCACCGATAATCAGGAAACCGAGCATCTCAAACTATTGAAACAAAATGCGGAAATCGTTTATACTGGACGATTCGATCTGGATGCTCCCCCGAACAAGCGCGTGGTTTATCATATTCCGGTGGAAAATATCGAACAGTTGCAGAAACCGGGGGTTTATCTGGCTGTTATGCGAGAACCCGGCGAATATGATCACAATTATCAGGCGGCTTACTTTCTGGTAACTGATATCGCGCTTCATGCCCGAATTTATAACACCGAATCCGTGGTTTTCGCATCTTCGCTCAAAACCGGCGCAGCTCTTCCGAATGTCAGACTCACGTTTTACGATGTCAATGGCAAAGTGATTGCAGAAGGCACCACCGATGACGAAGGCAAATATCGCCATTCTGAGAAAATTCTCAATAAAGTCAATATTATCAAAGCATCTCGCGAAGGCGAAATCGGCGTTCTGCCGGTCAATATTCCCGCGTTGGACTTAAGCGATTTCGATCTCGGAGGAAGAAGCCAGCAAAATCGGGAAATCTTTATTTACAGCCCCAGAGATATTTACCGCCCCGGTGAAAAAATGACGATATCGGGTTTGCTGAGAGATTATGATGCAAGACCGACTGACGTATTGCCTTTGAAATCCGTATTATATCGCCCTGATGGCAAAGAAGCCAAAACCTTCACATGGCAGCCTCAGAAAGCCGAACTCAATGGCATGAATTATTATCAGACCGAGATTGATCTTCCCAAAGATGCGCAGACCGGCAACTGGTCCTTGAAAGTCTATGATAATCCGGGCATGAAATCCACTGCTGGAATATTCGAGTTTCATGTCGAAGATTTTCTGCCGGAACGCATGAAGCTGGATTTGAATTCCGAACAGGAATTTCCGAGTCCGGATCAAGATATTGCCATCAAGGTTGTCGGGGCATATCTTTACGGCGCTCCGGCTTCGGAAAACAAGGTTACTGCCCGCGTCCGGGTCAAAGCCAAGCGTGAAATATTTCCCGACAAGCTCAGAGGATTCGAGTTCGGGGAAATCAAAGATGAAAAATACAAAGATACTTGGGAAATCGAAGAACAGCAGACCGATAAGCAGGGAGAACTCACGCTGACCATTTCATCGAGATGGCAGGAAATCAAAAGTCCGCTGTCGGTCAAAACCATTGTGGATTTATTCGAAACCGGCGGTCGCCCGGTTACTCGCGGCATCGAGCGCATTGTCTGGCCCGCGGACACACTGATCGGTATCCGTCCATTGTTCGATAACAAATCCACCGACGAAGGAAAAGTGGGATTCGAAGTGGTCAAGGTCGGGCATGACGGAACGCTGCTGGCTGCAAATGATCTGGCAGTGGAGTTGATCAAAGAAGATCGGGATTATTATTGGGAATATTCGGAAAGCGATGGCTGGCATTATCGCTACAGTGAAAAAATCTATCCGTTTTCCAATGATTCGCTGAAATTGGAAGCAGGCAAGCCCACGCCTTACAACATTCAGTTGAAAAGCGGTCAGTATGTGCTTTCGATCAAAGACCCGGAAACCAATATATCCACAACGCTCCGATTTCATGTGGGATGGTGGTCGTGGTACGGTGATAATCAGGACAAGGCAGCGCGCCCGGACAAAGTTCTGCTCAAGCCGGATAAGCCTTCGTATCGTGCCGGAGATGTGGTGAAACTGACGGTTACACCGCCCCATGACGGTGAAGCGATTATTCTTGTCGAAGGGGAAAAGCCGATATGGATGAAGCGCAGCAAAGTATCATCCAAAGGCACGGTGGTTGAAATTCCCGTGGCTGCGAATTGGGATTCGCATGATCTGTATATCAGCGCGGTGGTATTTCGCCCGGCTTCTGCCAAAGAAAAAATCACGCCGAATCGGGCAATCGGTCTGGTTCATCTGCCGATAGATAGAAGCGAGCGAAAGCTGACCATCAAGATTGATGCGCCGGAAAAAGTATCGCCTCAGGGACCGATCAGCGTCAAGGTTCGCCTTGCGCCGGATGCCAAATCTGCCCGGAAAGATATTTTTGTTACGGTCGCGGCAGTGGATGTCGGCATTCTCAACATCACGGATTTCAAAACGCCGGATCCCTTCGGGTGGTTCTTTGCCCAGCGTCATTTTGATGTGAATGCGTATGATATTTATGCCAAAGTTATCGAGTACATGGATGGCAGACCGCCCAATCTGAGATTCGGCGGTGATGCGGATACCGCAGGCGGCAAACCTCCTGAAACCAAAATAAAACTTCTGTCATTGTTTCAGGCTCCGGTAAAATTTACGGATAAAGGCGAAGCAGATATCACATTCGATCTTCCGGATTTCAACGGACGTATCCGTTTGATGGCGATTGCTTTCGGTCAAGACAGCTTCGGCTCTGCGGACAGAGAAGTAACGGTTGCTGCGCCTGTGGTGGCAGAGCTTGCCATGCCCAGATTCTTGGCTCCCGGAGACAGCAGCGAATTTACGCTGGATCTTCATAATCTGAGCGGTTCGGATAAAAATGTGAAAATCAAAATGACCGCAAGTTCTCCTCTGGTTTTGGAAAACGGCGAACAAACTCTTGCTTTGAAAGATAAGCAGAAATCCGTATTGAGATTTCCGGTCAAGGCATTCGAGAGCTTTGGCAGCAGCACCATTGTTCTGAAGCTCGAAGGGGAAGGGTTTAAGCTCAGCCGTGATTGGCAGATCGGTGTCAGACCCGGCTATCCGGCAACTGCCAAAAAATTCAGAAAGATTCTCAAAGACGACAAAAATTTTGCATTGGATGATCGCTCCATAGCAGATTTTATTCCGTCAACCGTAGATGCGGCTGTCAAAATTTCGCCCATGATTTCACTCGATATCCGAAGCGCGATTCATCATCTGCTGGGCTATCCTTACGGTTGTCTGGAGCAGACCAGCAGCAGCGTATATCCGCTGTTGTATGCAACGCCGGAAAAAATTGAGCAGTTCAAGCTGAAAGCCATATCTCAGGATGATCGGATCAGACGCATTGAAGGCGGGATTCAGCGGCTCGGAACCATGCAGCTTGCTTCGGGCGGATTCGGGCTTTGGAACAAAAGCGGTCCCGAAATGGCATGGCTCACAGTCTATGTAACGGATTTTCTGCTTCAGGCAAGAGATCAGGGCATTGTGATTCCCGAAACCATGCTGGATTCTGCGTTGAAACGGCTCGAGCATTATCTGAAAAACGGACCTCCGCAGGAATCTTATTACGGACCCAACAAAGAGCGGGAGCATTTGGAATTTGCGATTCGTTCATACTCGGCATTCGTGCTGGCAAAACTGAATCGCGCACCGTTGGGAAGCCTTCGACCATTGTATGACAATCATGCCAAAAAATCAGGCTCGCCGCTGCCTCTGGCGCATATTGCCATTGCCCTCAAAAAAATGGGAGATGTCAAACGCAGTGAAGAAGCTCTCGGACTTGCCGTGTCCAAACGCCCGGAACGTTACGGATACTGGGGAGATTACGGCAGTTCGGTCAGGGATTTGGCATTAACCATCACGCTTCTGATGGAAAATAAAGCGGATAAAGTCGCGGGATTTGAAAAGCTGATGCTGGATTTGGAAAACGAACTTCGGGATCGGCGATGGTTCAGCACTCAGGAACAATGCGCGATTTTCAGAGCGGGCATTGCTCTGGATACCACGGATAAAACTTGGAAAGGCAAGCTGAATGTCGCGGGCAAAGAAACTGCGATTGATAAAAAAGGCGCGTATCTGCTGACGCCGAGCGTAACGGATATTCAAACCGGAGTATCCTTCGTATCTGAAACCGAGAATATTCTGTACGCGTCTGCCATTGTCAGCGGCTATACGAAACTGCCGCCGCCCAAAGATGATGCCAAAATCACGCTGGAACGCAAATATTATGATATGCAGGGTATGCCGGTTCAGAAAACCGAATTCAAGGTCGGCGAAGTGATGCTGGTTCATCTCAGAGTCTTGTCCAAAGAATGGCTGCCGGACGGGTTGATTGTGGATCTGCTGCCTGCGGGATTTGAAATCGAAAATCAGAACCTCAAGCACAGCATGAAAATTGACGATTTTCAGATCGAAGGCAAAAATATTCTGCAATTGAAAGAAGCAACACAGGTGATTCATGAAGAATTTCGGGATGATCGCTATGCCGCATTTTTGCAGTTGAGCCAGAATTATCCTGCACACCTGTTTTATCTGGTCAGAGTCGTGAGTCCCGGAACCTTTTCCGCGCCCGCGCCGATGGCAGAATCCATGTATCGCCCTGAAATTCGGGGAATCGGGGAAGCTCTGCCGCCGATCAGGGTGGTGAATAAGAGCAACTGAGCCGGAAAAAACCGAATCTGGATAGAACTTTATAAAGGTTATGGGATTGAGAGCCGATTGAACCTCTCAGTCCTTTTTTATTGTGTTATAGCCCTATGAGTTGTTTTTCAGGGTTTCCGAAAGGGATAAAGAACTTCATTGAAATCTGCTTTACAATAGGATACAAAGCATAACATTTTCATATCTGGCAAGGGAGGCGGATACGCGGAAATATGATGCAAATGAGTTCCAGAATCACATTGCAATGGCGGCTGTTAATCGGCTTTCTGCTCAGCGCCGCAATCACGGGAATTTCTGTAATCATAGGAATTTATTCCTTAAATCAGATTCAATCCAATATGAATCTCACCACCGGAAATATCGGAGTCAATATTGACCGCCAGAACACGATTATCAGTCAGCTCATGCCTTTAAGAGCCTTGGTGGCGCATATCAGTACTGCTAAAAGCATCTCGGAACTCAGTCAGAAAGAAAAAGAAATCAGTCTGCTGCAAGATTCGTGGGAAAGCCGGAATCGTCATGAACAGATTGCTATCATTAAAGATTTGGAAGCACTGTATCAGCATAAACATCGCCATATTCAGGCATTAAGAGACCTGTTCGAATTGCGGAAATCCAATGCGGCTGTGCTAAGGGAAATCAATCAGATTGCCGATATGATTTTGAACGATCCCAAATTCAGTTCTGCGGCTCAGATTGACGAAGCGCTGCTGGGAATCAGAAGCAGAGTTACAGACATGCTGACCGAAATGAAAGAGGAAAAACTTTGGGACAACAGCGATTTTGCCTCTTTGATAAAGCTTGAAGACTCTGCTGCCCGGATATGGTATGATCTGGATCAGACTTCGTCCATATCTTTCAAAGCGGTATCACTGATCAAAGCGGTCATGTCGCTTCGCTATTACTGCAATGAACTCAATACCAAAGTCAAAGATGCACTGATGGCAACCGATATCGAGTCAGCAAACATGGCGAAATCGGAAATGACAAAGCTTCTGGCTGAAACCCGCAAAGAACTGCTCGATCTTCCCAAAGATGAAAATATTTTGAGGCTTGCCGAAACATTGGATACACTTGCCCCTCTGACAGAAAAAATGTTCGAGGCAGTCAGACAGGTATTGGCGGCAAATGATGCTCTGAATGACAGATCCGAAAAAATCCGGCAGGATATGGCAGCAGTGGATATCATGGTGATCGGAGCGGCAACAAATATGAAATCCGGAGCCAACAGAACGCTTGAAGATACCCGGAATCTGGTCAATCGCTGGCAATATTTTCAAATTCTGATCGGAATTACAGCCGTCATTCTGGCGATTGTCGTGGGATATTTGACATCCAAATCTATGAACAAAAGTATTCGGAGTATCACCTCGTGCATGAGTGAAAGCGTCAATCAGATGGTATCGGTATCTGCACAGGTATCTTGCGTGAACGATCAGTTGGTGGACGGTGCTGCCAGACAGAGGATTTCGATCAACAAAACCACATTATCTGTTAAAGAAATCATTGATTTAACAAATAAAAATGAAGAAACCGCCAACAGAGTCAATGATATGATGAAAAAGACCTCGCAGGTTGTGGAGGATTCGGCAGCTTCAATGTCAGAGTTGACCAATTCGATTCAGGAAATCTCATCGGTCAGCAACGAAACCCGGAAAATTGTATATAGCATTGATGAAATTGCCTTCAAGACCAGATTGTTATCTTTGAATGCCTCAATCGAAGCTGCCCGCGCGGGAGATGCTGGAACAGGATTTGCCGTGGTGGCGGAAGAAGTCCGAAATCTTGCCATGCAAAGTGCCGAAGCTGCCAAAAATACTGCGGCTCTGATTGAAAATATCATTCGAAAAATCCATGAACAACACGGACTTGTCGAAAAAACAGACGGGCATTTTTCCCTTCTGTCCCGAAGTGTCAGCGATGTGGATGATCTGGTAAAAGATATGATTATGGCATTCAACGAACAGTCGGAAGGCATTGGACAGATCAGCGAGGCTGTCCTCGATGTGGAAGACGTGATCCGCCAGAACGCGGCAAATGCTGAAAAATCCGTTACCGTATTCGGAGAACTCAATCGTCAGACGGAAAACATGCTCAGTTATATCCGAATTTTAAGAGGATTGGAAGAACAGCAGCTGTTCCAGAAATATATCCGCATTCCTCACAGCATCAGCGGCATATTTTATTCCGATACCGGGTATGAGCCGTTTATCACCAAAAATATGAGCGCGGGAGGCTTGCTGATCTGTACGGAAAACCCGTTGACTGTCGGAGATATCGGAAAATTGGAGCTGAATATCGGAGACAAGCCTCTTCCTTTGCTGAAGGCGGCAGTGATTCGCCAGGAAGAGCCTTCCGAAAACGGAAAACACTCGTTTGCGGTGAAATTTATCAAACCGGATTCGGAAAGTAAAAAACAGCTCAATCACATCATCTCCTGTTTTCTTCAGGAAAAGGATGAGCCGAATCCGAATTTGCAGGAAAAAAGTAAATAAGCGAAGGAGAAATAATCTATGCGAATCGTAACACGGGCGGATTTTGACGGAATTGTATGTGCCGCTTTGATCTTCGAAGCAGAACCGGTTACTGAGCCGGTCAGATGGGTTGAACCCAATGATATGCAGAAAGGCAAAACATCAGTATATAAAGGTGATATTATTGCCAATCTGCCTTATCATCCCAATTGCAGTCTGTGGTTTGATCATCATTATACCAATCAGATTCATACGCGATTTCAGGGACTGTTCAGACTTGCACCGTCTGCCGCAGGATTGGTATATGAATATTATCGGGATAGATTCGAACGCAATTTCGATGAACTGATTGCCGAAACCGACCGGATCGATTCTGCGGATCTGACATTGGATCAGGTGCGGTATCCTGAACAGTATCCGTATATTCTGCTTTCCATGACGATTTCCGCCAGCAAAACCGAAGATGAAACCTATTGGAATCGGTTGGTTGATCTGATTCGGAAACAGGAGATCAGCGAAATACTGAAGGATAAGGAAGTGGATCGGCGGTGCCGGCAGTCTATTCAACAGAATAAAGAATATATCAAATTAATACAGCAATATACAAAAGTGAACAAACATGTTGCGCTTACGGATTTCCGCCCGTTTGAGGAAGCGCCGTTCGGAAATCGCTTTCTGGTCTATTCTCTGTATCCCGAAACCATTGTCAATATCCGTATCCGAAACGATTCCCGCGATAAAGGAAAAGTAATTGTCGGCGTGGGACACAGCATTTTCAATCGTGGATGCAGAGTCAATGTGGGAGGGATGCTGTCTTTGTTCGGCGGAGGCGGTCATCCGGGCGCGGGGTCTTGTACGGTTCCCGAAGAAAATGCGGA
Organism: uncultured Desulfonema sp.; assembly: GCA_964564775.1. Taxonomy (GTDB): domain Bacteria; phylum Desulfobacterota; class Desulfobacteria; order Desulfobacterales; family DYRC01; genus DYRC01. Next base: position 13,509 of record CAZMDM010000028.1, read on the forward strand.
TAAAGTCATTGCGGCAATTCTCGATATTCTTTTGAAAAATGAAGAAAATCCTTAAAGCATATCCGCTGCTTCCTGAGCGGCTTCCATTATTTCCGGGCTGTAATCGCCCTGAAGAATCATATTCAGTTTTTCACGAACATTGTCTCCGCCGATTTCTCCGAACAGATAGAGAATATCGCCTCTGACCTGATTATCCGCGGATTCGAACTTATGCCACAACAGAGGAATCATTTCTTCGGACAGAGGCTTATTTTTGGAAATCAGGTCTTCCGCGGCAGCCATCGCGCCCAAGCGTATCTGCCATTTCTCATGGGTCAGCACATCCGCAAATGCTGGAAATATCTGCTTTCTGTTCACCATCATCTCGGATAACTGAAACGCCTGTCCTTCACTCAGCATATTTTCTAATGAAGCAGCTCCCAGATTTGCCGGATCCCGGCTGACAATCGCATCCGCAATGTCATTCAGGGGCATAGTCCCGCTCCACCGGAACATATCTTCCAGAAGCAGTGTTGGAGAAGACTGAACCCCGTCTTTTTCGGGCAGTTCCGGGAAAAGCCCGCCGTCCGCAATGCTCAGCCTGATATTCGGATAGGCAAGCGCAAGCGGTGCAATCTGCCTGACCGCCTGAGGACAGAACGGGCAATGTTCGGAAATATACATTCTCAGCAATGCTGGCATATCGAGTATATCGAGTTTCTGCCGGACAGATTCCGGAATTTTATAGTCTTGGCTCGCAAACATCTCCAGAACTTCCAGAAACGGCGCAAGTTCCATTCCAGCAGGAATCATCTGAAAGATCAGTGATTTACCGACCCGTATTCCCGGAAGTCCTTCTTCTTTTTCACGTCTGAGTTTGACCTTCGGCGCGAGCCGGGATAAAGTTTCACAAAACTCCCGAAATGCCTGTGTCCGTTTATCTTCAGTAACTATCAGCCGAATTTCGATTTCTTCTGACAGAGTTTTATTCCATTGTGCAATCTGCTCCATCGCTGTTATCCTTTACCTGAGAAGTCGGAGATTTAGAACTCTTTTGCCCTGAATTTTCCGCTGTTGACCAGCATTGCGCCGCCTTCCCCGTAATGATATCATATTCACCTGATATTCCTATCTTTTTCACATTCCGCCAAAACAGGTCTTCCGCAACTTTGCCGTCAACGATACCCAGTTCTCCATGCTTTTTCGAGGCTTCCTCAACCTTTTTCGAAGTTTTTTCAATCTTCTCATCCGTCTTTTTCTGGGATTCCTTCAGTTCCCCATCCTACCTTCCGCCATAAACATCAGCTCTGATTACTATCATAACATTTCGGATTTTCCAAGGCAAGAGACGGATCATACAAACCCGGTTTATATTCCCACAACGAGGCAGCTGCGTTCCGAATATATTTATCGAATCATTTTTTATATCAAAATCATAACACTTACAAAATTCAGATTCGGAAAAAACAACATAGAACTATTCCGTTTGTAAAAAAAATATGTTATGCTGACAGATCATCGGACAAAGGGAGGATTTTTTTTATGAGATATCTGTGTATGGTAATAGCGCTTATGCTGATCTGCGGCACAGCATTCGGATACAGCGGACACCGTTTCTGCGTAAAAAATGCAACTTTTGAAACCATCGAAATCTGTATCTATCCCTATAACCCGCTATATTATGAAACCGATACCTGTTTTTGGGTTGGAAGAGGCACAGAGTGCATCGAAAGAAAAATTTATTTCGAAGATGTCTGTGATTATGATATATGTGCTTACGGATCGGTCAGCAAAAGCGAATACGGCTGTGTTGCCAACAGTTCATGTGCCAGTATCGCATACATATTTTCCGACAATTCGTATCCGTATATCTGTGATAATTTTTACTGCGATGAGGATACGCATTGGGTTATAGAGCCATCCGCAAGCATTTCCTGCTTTGTTTCGGCAGCGGATTTTTGAATAAAAACGTTTCTAAGTCTTGAACTTTTCCGCAACATATACTATGCAATATATAAAGATACAAATTGTGTGAATAAGACTCAAAGAGGATATAGGAGGAGACAGGATGACGAGACAGTATCTGAAGGTGTTTATTCTCATCATGGTCAGTATGACGATGCTTATTGCAGGCAACCGATTTGCATATTCGGAAAATGACGATCAGCAGCCGCAGCAGGAGTATCGCAATCCCAGCAGTAATAATTTGGAAACCGAAACTATCGGCAGCAGCCCCAAGCCGGCATCTCCGGCTCCGACTGCATCGCCTAAAACACCTGCACCGAAAGCTCAGGCAACTCCGGGAAAGCCGGGACAGGGAACCAATTTCGTTGTGGATCCAAACAACCCGCAGTTGGGAAGTTATATGGAAGTACTGGTTGACGATTTCGAGATCATCCTGGATCTTTCGGCATCCAAGCTTCTTCCTTATGAAATGCAGACCAAGCTCAAAGTCTGCAAAGATGTTGCCCGGCGGATGAATCCGAAAATCCCGGAACGTCCACTGACTGGCGCGCTGCGGCGTTACGGATACGAAGCCGGTGCCTTCACCGAAAGAACCGCTCTGCTCTTCGGCATGGGACCCTATCATCGCCAGCAGTTTGCCGAAGCCATCGAAGTGGCTCACTGGTCCGGCGGCAAAAGCCCGATGGCACTTGCTATTGACAAATCCAGCGATGATTTTGTATCGGCAAAAGGCTATATGTCCTTAGTCATTATCAGCGATGGCAGAATTCTGGATAACGATCCCGAAGCTGCTGCCCAGCGCATCAAAGACCGCTACGGCGACAGACTCTGTATCTACACCTGTCAGGTCGGAGACACCAAACCTCTGATTAAGGGAAAGCCCTATACGAACCAGATGATGATGGAACGAATCGCGGAAATCGGTGGATGCGGTTACGCAATCAACGCGGATGATGTGATTCCCGATCAGAATATGTCCGATTGGGTACATGATATTTTTACACACGGCAATCGCTTCAAGCCGCAGAAAAGGGCTGCCGAACCGCTGCCCGAACCCTGCCCGGATGAAGACGGAGACGGGGTATGCGATCAGTTCGACAAGTGTCCGAATACGCCCAGAGGCGCTCAGGTTGACCGAGACGGCTGCTGGATGCTGGATAAAATTCTCTTCGATCTGAACAAGTGGAATATCAAGCCCGATTATTATCAGCATCTGGATAAGATGGCGGAAATTCTGGTTCGCAATCCGCAGACCAAGATCGAGGTTCAGGGTCATACCTGTACGATCTGGACCGAAGAATACAACATGAGATTGTCTCATTGGCGAGCCATGTCGGTCGCGTCTTATCTGCTCAAGAGAGGAGTAAGGTCCGATCAGTTGGTGGTCAAGGGATTCGGCTATCATCAGCCTGCTGCTTCCAACAGAACCGAAGACGGCAGACGTACCAACCGAAGAGTCGAATTTAAACAGATTCGATAAAGCAAACAAATCAGAGGAGCGGACCGTGGGCTGCTCCTCACCGATCCCAAACAGAGGAGAAACGAGCATGATGAAACGATCATTTCTCGCGATCATTGTGATCAGCATTAGTCTGATGACAGGCTGCGCGGTTCAAGGTAAACCGGAATTTCATCCGGTGGATCTGGGTTCGAAGCTTCAGTCCGGCGAATATGTTCAGAAAGTTGACAAATTTCTGGTGATTCTGGATGCTTCCGGCACAATGGCAGAGCCGCATCAGGAAAAGCGGAAGCTGACGCTTGCCAAAGAAATTTTAAGCAATATTCACCATACGATTCCCCAGCAGGTTAATCTGGACGGTGCGCTCAGGACATTCGGCAATACCGTGCTTCCGTTTTCCAGCCGAACCGATCTGACATACAGTTTTGCCGAATATTCGATTACCAAAAATCTGGACGAAGGTTTGAAATCTGTCAGGCGGGCGAGCGGTCAGAGTCCGATGGGACTTGCGATTGCTGCTGGAAATGAAGACTTGAGAGGCAGAAACGGAAATACTGCGGTCATCATTGTCAGTGATGGCATGGAAGATGATAATCCGGTAGCTGCTACCGAAGAAATGAAACGTCTATACGGTGACAGTGTTGCAGTGTATCCGATTCAGATCGGCGACAGCCCCGCGGGACGAATGACTATGGAAAAAATTGCCAGAGCCGGCATCAGCGGATTTTATGAAAATGCGGATAATCTGGCAACACCGGAAGCGATTGCAGAATATGTGGAAAAGGTCTTTCTGGCAAAAGTCTCGGATAGTGACGGAGACGGTGTTCCCAATGAAAAAGACAAATGTCCCGATACGCCCAAAGGTATCAAGGTGGATAAAAACGGATGTCCGGTGGACTCCGATAAAGACGGCGTAGCCGATGATCGTGATCTCTGCCCCGATACGCCCGAAGGAACGCGGGTGAATGATCGCGGATGCCCGATTGAAGAAAGAGAACTTCCTCCGACTCTCTCGGATGTTCCCTGTCTGGAAGTGCCGAAAAATCTCAAAGGCGTGAAAGCAAATGACAAAGGCTGCTGGATTCTGGAAAGTATGCTCTTCGATTTCAATAAATCCGTTATCAGAAAGAAATATTACGGACAGTTGAACGAACTGGCAAAAATCCTGAAAAAAAATCCTGATCTTCGGATAATTATTCACGGACATACGGACAATATCGGTACTGCGGAATACAATCAGCGGCTTTCGGAAAAACGCGCTCAGGCGGTTCTGAAATATCTCAAGGCTAAGGGAGTCGAAGCCAAACGACTGTCAACCGTGGGCTACGGATATTCCAAACCCGCGGATACCAATAAAACCAGGCAGGGAAGAATGAAAAATCGCCGGGTCGAGTTGGAACCGATGAAAATTAAAAAGGATTAATGAGCGAATAATTTTTTTCAAGACCTCCGGGCATAACGTTTCGGAGGTCTTTTTTTTGTCGGGTTAACGCCAGAATCGTCTCATACACGGATTGACGAGCCTGAGCAAATCGTTCGTTTTTGAATCCAGGCTTCCATGTCAATGTGGCAAGCTCATCCGAAACTACCAGAATTGCAGCAAGTTCCGCATTTCTGAATTGGGCGACCGTGAACAATGCCGATACTTCCATTTCCACTGCCAATACCTGTTTATCCTGATAATTTCTGATTTTATCGTATGTTTCCCGGTATATCGCGTCGGTTGACCATACCGCTCCCTGATGAAACGGCAGATTTGTGTGAGACAATGCCGATTTTGTCTTTTCAAACAGGGAATCGGACGGATACGCCGGAATCGCTTCATCCGCGCCGTAATGCCGGGATGTGCCTTCGTCAATAAACGCTTTATCCGGAACAACAATATCGCCGATATGAACATCGTACGAAATCGAACCGCACCATCCGAAAAAAATGATCTGCTTAGCGCCCCACGCAATCAGGGTTTCCAATATCATCACCGCATACGGTGCGCCGATGACCGGACCCGCGAGAGATAAAGCATCTCCTGGATAAATGCTGCTTGTGGAGATGCGCTTGTACTGCTGCATTCCCAATATCCGGCTCAATGAGTTCAGATCTCCTTCACTGCTGACCAGAATCGCAAGCGGAGCAAGATTCGGAGCGCTTTTCCCTTTGACAGGATTGACCACAACATTATCTGAATCTGCTGACATCGCTATTCCGGTTTCACCATCGAGGCAAGTTCGTCTTTAACCTCGTCAATAATTCCATAAAACCATGTCAGGTCTTCGAGTGTCATGCGCCCTGCTTTGCGCTGAACTTCGGTGCCGTCTTTTTTGACCGATACTCTGGGACCGATCTGAATCTTGGGCTCTCCATCGCCGTACTGATTGATCGAAATCACCAGCCCTGTTTCTTCACATCGCCAGCTTTTCAATACTTTATCTTTTTCAGGATCAAAAACACCTTTTGCCATCATGTCCTCCGTCAGATTTGATGAGACATTTTCATATTTTTACAAATCTATGTCAACCTGTTATTTTTTTATTTTGATTTTATGCTGATTTCAGATTATTGTTAAGCATCGTTTCAGAGATCGGGATGAGGCATTTCAACAGAGGTAAGCATGTCTGACATTTCAAAAAAAACTATCCTGCTGGTGGAAGACGATAGCAACACTGCGGAAATCATCTCCGCTCTTCTCCGAAAAAACCGCTTCGATGTCCTCACTGCCGCAAGCGGGGAAGAAGCCATCCGCATTGTCAGCAGAGGACAGATGATTCATCTGATTCTGATGGACATTATTCTCGAAAGCGATATGGATGGCATCGAAGCCGCGAAAAGCATTTTGCAAGACCATGATATCCCACTGATATTTCTATCAGGACATTCCGATACGGAGATATTGCAGAGAACCGAAGAAATCGCGTCTTACGGCTATGTATTGAAACACAGCGGACATTCCATTCTGATCGCATCGATCAAAATGGCTCTCAATCTGTATGAGGCTCGTCAGAAAGTTCGGAAACAGGAACATGAATTGAAAGAAATCGCATGGTTCAAAAATCTTGTTTTTGAAGCGATTTCGGACGGAGTGATTATGATTGATGAGAACGGAATCATTCTTTTTGTCAATAAAATGATCGAAACCATCTTCGGTTACAATTCATCCGAACTGATCGGTCGGAATCTGATTATGCTGATGCCGGAATATCTGAGAGCGACTCATTCCGACTCACTGGCTGAATATATCAGAAGCGGTCAGCGTCATCTGCCATCATGGTCGGCTGTCCATATTCCGGGCATGCACAAAGAAGGATTTGAAATTTCACTAGAAATATCTTTGGGAGAAAATACGTTTCAGGGTCGGCGGGTATTTTGCGGAATCATCAAAGATATTACCGAACGCAGGCAGGCGGAAGAATATCTGAACGATCAGTATTCAATCCTCAGAAGCATTATGGAAAGCGTGGATGCTGCAATTTTCTCGCTGGATAGAGGATTTCACTACACTTCGTTCAACATGAATCATGCCTGTATGATGAAGGCAATTTACGGCGCAGATATCGGATTCGGCAGAAATATTCTGGAATACATGACGAATGAAGAAGATCGGAATAAAGCAAAGAAAAATATCGAGCGAGCATTATGTGGGGAACGATTCACGCTGGAAGAATATTCGGGAGATGAATTGTATTCACGCCAATATTTTGAAATTTCTTATAATCCGATCAAAACACAGCTTGGCAAGCTTCTCGGTGTGGTGGTGTTTGCAAAAGATATTACCGAGCGCAAAAACAAAGACGATGAACTTCAGAGTCTGGCTATGGAACTAGATCGGCGTGTTACCGAGCGCACTGCCGAAGTGCATGATCTGTATAACAATGCGCCCTGCGGCTATCATTCTCTGGATGCCGACGGGCTGATTGTGCGTATGAACGATACCGCTCTGAACTGGCTGGGCTATACCCGCGAGGAAATCGTGGGAAAAAAAACCTTCGATCAGATCATCTGCAATCCCAAAGTATTTATAGATAATTTTTCCGATTTCAAACAACGCGGCTGGGTGAAAGATTTGGAATTCAAGATGGTCCGCAAAGACGGCTCTGTGTTTCCGGCTCTGCTGAATGCCACAGCGATCACAGATTCGGAAGGCAGATATCTGATGAGCCGCTCGATTCTGTTCGATATTACCGAATTCAAAAAGATCGAGCAGAAACTTCGGGAAAGCGAAGAGAGATTCCGGGTTGCCATCAAAAATTCTCCGCTCATGGTATTCATGCAGGACAAAAATCTGCGCTATACCTGGGCATATAATCAGCATCCTGCATTTTCATCCGAAGATATCATCGGCAAAACCGATGACGAACTGATGCCGGAAAGTGCGGCAAATATAAACAGAATCAAGCGCATGGTGCTGAAAACCGGACAAGGCATTCGTCAGGAAGTTCTGGTCAGCATCAAAGGAAAGCAGTTTTTCCACGATCTGACCGTCGAACCGCTGATAGATGCCAACGAACAGATTGTCGGCGTGGTCAGCGCATCCATGAATATCACGACTCACAAGATGCTGGAAGAAAAACTGCGCCAAAGAAGCGAAGAACTCGGCATTGCCAATGTCGCGCTGGAAAAAGCCGCGCGCCTCAAAGACGAATTCCTTGCCAGCATGAGCCATGAACTGCGTACTCCTCTGACCGGTGTCATCAGTCTGTCCGAGGCATTGCTGGAAGAAGTCTATGGAGAACTGAATGAAAAGCAGCGCAAAACCATCCGCACCATCGAAAGCAGCGGACAGCATCTGCTTGATCTGATTACCGATATTCTCGATCTTTCCAAAATCGAAGCCGGGCAGATGGCGCTTCAGATCGAAAAAACTTCGGTCAGCGATATCTGTCAGTCCGCGCTGCAACTGATCAAAGGTATAGCAAATAAAAAACATCATCACGTTTCTTTCAGCATGAATCCCGTATCTGCCAGCATCGACGCGGATCCCCGGAGATTGAAGCAGATGCTCGTCAATCTGTTGAGCAATTCGGTGAAATTCACACCCGAAGGCGGTCAGATCGGTCTGGAGGTCATCGGAGATGAAGCAGCAGAGGTGATGCGCTTTGCCGTATCGGATACTGGCATCGGCATTGCTCCGGAAATGTTTCCGATGCTGTTCAAGCCGTTTGTCCAACTCGACAGCAGACTCTCGCGCCAATATTCCGGCACAGGGCTGGGGCTTTCGCTGGTTCAGCGCATGGCAGAACTTCACGGCGGCAGTGTTGATCTGGAAAGCAAGGTGGGCAGAGGCACCTGCTTCACGATCCGTCTGCCGTGGAAAACTTCCGCTCAGCCCGAAGATTCGGATGACAGCGATTCCGACGGAATTGTAAGCGGACAGGCGATAAGCGAAGAAAATTGAAAAATATTGGAGAAAACAGGAGATTTTTATGCACCAGCCCCATCGTGTTCTGATGATTGACGATGAACCTGTTGCCCGTGAAAGTATCGAGGCGTTGCTGTTACGGGAAAAATATGATCTTCAGTTTGCCGAAGATGGCAAGGAAGGGATAGACAAAGCTATCGAATTATCGCCCGATCTGATTCTGCTGGATCTGATGATGCCAGGCATGGACGGCTACGAAGTCTGCGAAAAACTCAAAGCTGACGTGCAGACCAGATATATTCCAATCATTATGCTGACTTCGCTGAGCGATAAAGAAAGTCTTGCCAGAGGGCTGAACAGCGGCGCAGATGAATTTTTATCCAAGCCGGTCAGCGGCATCGAACTGCGTGCCAGAGTCCGTTCCATGCTGAGAATCAAACGCCAGCACGATGAACTTCTTGCAAGTCTGAAATTGCGTCAAGATATGGCAAATATGATCGTTCATGACATGAGAGGTCCTCTGACCGTGATTCAGGGATACAGTGAACTCATGCTGTATGACAAAACTCTTCCTCACGAATTATTATCATCGGTCGAACAGATTCACCGTTTTGCTCAAAGACTTCAGTCTTTTACCAATGATCTGCTGATCCTTGCCAAAATGGAACACGGAAAGCTGATTTTAAACCGCGTACCTGCGGATGTGTGCAAGCTGCTGTATGATGTCAGAGACAGCCATGATATTATTGCCAAATCCAAAAATATCCGTCTGCTTGTCAATATCGCTCTGGCAAAGCCGGTCCATATATCGGTTGATGTCAACCTGTTCCGGCGGGTATTGGATAATCTGCTGTCCAATGCTATCAAATTCTCACCGGCAGATACGGAAATTATTTTATCGGTGGAACATGCCGAAGATAAAACACTGGTTCTGATCAAAGTTGCGGATCAGGGATCAGGGGTTGCCGAAGAAGACCGCAGGCGTATTTTCGAAAAGTTCGAAATCACCGATCTCGGGCAGCAGGAAATCCGGCAGATCGGATTAGGCTTGGCATTCTGCAAACTGGTTACAGATGCTCACGGCGGAACCATCAGCATCGAATCCAATTTTCCCAAAGGCGCGATATTTGTGATTCAGATTCGGACAGCAGAGTAAACGCTTATACCGGATATGAAAACATTTTCGCGGACATTTCCATTTTCACAAGAGGTTGACAAGATATTTATACAAGGTTATTCTGTTTCCCCAGTCAGGATAAAAGGGAGCGACACTATGTGCGGTATCTGCGGTATTTTTGTTATGGACGGCAAAGCGGTTCATGCAAGTCTTATCGAAGCCATGAATCAGACCATGACTCACAGAGGTCCCGATGGGCAGGGCATTTTTGCGAATGGCGAAATCGGTCTGGGACATCGGCGTCTGAGCATCATTGATCTTGAAGCAGGAAAACAGCCTATGGGCAACGCGGACGGCTCAGTTCAGGTGGTATTCAACGGTGAGATTTACAACTATCTTGAACTGAGGCATGAATTGGAAAGCAAAGGCTATCAGTTCCGTACCCGAAGCGATACCGAATCCATAATTTACGCGTATGAGGCATGGGGAGATCGCTTTGTCGAAAAACTGCGCGGCATGTTTGCCATCGGCTTGTGGGACAGCCGCAACAAAAAACTGATTCTCACCAGAGATCGTGTCGGCAAAAAGCCACTGTATTATTATCGCGACCATCAGCAAATCGTATTTGCCTCAGAACTCAAAGCTGTGATTGCTGCTCCGAATATCTCTAAAGAACTTGATTTCCAAGCTCTGGACGCGTATCTGAGCTTCGGATATGTGCCGTCTCCGATGAGTATTTTCAAGCATATCCGCAAACTTCCGCCTGCATCGATAGCTGTTTGCGATCAGAATCGCTTCGACATCAGAGAGTATTGGCATTTGGATATGAGCAATCCTGATACATCCCGATCCGAAGAATCGCTGATCGAAGAATTGAGAGCGATTTTCGATGAGTCGGTCAAAATCCGGCTGATGAGTGATGTTCCTTTGGGCGCGTTCGTAAGCGGCGGCGTGGATTCGAGTGCTGTCGTGGCATCCATGGCGCGATCTATGGGAAACGAACGCGTCAAAACCGCGTCTATCGGTTTTTCCGAAAAGAAATTCAATGAACTCGAATATGCGGGAATCGTTGCCAAACACTGTAACACCGATCATTCCGAATATGTGGTCAATCCCGATGCGCTTTCGATTTTGGATAAACTGGTCTGGCATCTGGATGAGCCGTTTGCAGACGCATCCTTTATTCCCACCTACTACGTGTCTCAGATGGCTCGCAGAAACGTTACGGTCGCTCTTTCCGGCGATGGCGGCGATGAAAATTTTGCAGGATATACAAGCAGATATTCGATGAATCGCTTTGAAGACAATATCCGTCGAAAGATTCCGCCGATCATTCGTGAAAAACTTCTTACTCCTTTGGCAGAAATTTATCCCAGAAAAGATAATCTTCCGCGTCCATTGCGATTGAAGCATTTCTTATCGAATTTATCTTTGCCACATGAACAGGCGTATTTTCGGGATATGTCATTTTATTTTCATCCGGAAATCAAGAAAATCCTGTATACGCCCGATACGAGCCGAGCCATCGGAGATTATAACCGGTTTGATGTCCTTGGAAAGCATTTTGCGGAGATTTCAAGCTCTGATCCAGTTACAAAGGCCCAATATGTCGATATCAAAACCTATATGACCGAAGATATTCTGGTCAAAGTGGATCGGATGAGCATGGCAAATTCTTTGGAAGTGCGCGCGCCGATTCTGGATCACAAGCTGATGGAATTTGTCGCCAAGCTGCCTTCGTCTCTCAAGCTGAAAGGCAAAATTTCCAAGTATATTTTCAAGAAGATGAATGAAGATCGTCTGCCTCATGATATCCTCTATCGGAAAAAACAGGGCTTCAGCATTCCTCTGAGCAAATGGATGAGAAATGATTTCAAAGACTTTGCATATCAACGATTGTTTGCCGAAAATGCAGCAGTAAAAAGCTATTTCAATCCTGGCTATGTAAAGACGCTTTGGGAAGAGAATATTCATCAGAAACAGGATCATTCTGTCGCGTTGTGGGGACTGCTGATGTTCGAAATGTGGCATAGTACCTTTGCCTGACGTTGCGGAGATTACGAATTTGAAAAATAAAGTGCAAAGCCGGCAAAAATCCATTGCGACTTTGCACTTTTAACTCCGCACTGCTTTTACAAGGGTTCAGAATAGAAGGAAACCAGATTACCGGGAATGAGAAGGACTATCGTGCTTCGTCCGGCAGAGTTGTAATAGATGACTCCGCTCATGCCCAAACTCGGGAAAAAATAAATATCCGTACTTCCGACAGATTGGTGAGAGTAGCCGGTCAGCATACTCGCCCATTCGCCCGATGTGTACTGTCCCACCATAAAATCATAAAACTCGACCACCGGTCCGACACTCGGATCTGCCAGAACCACATAAATATAGGTATATCCGTCAAATCCAGGTTGATAACTGGTTGCCGATGCGGATGCAGGCATCATCGCACAGATAATTGCCAGCACGCTTATCAGAAGAATCATGCGTTTCATGGTAAATTCCTCCTTCTTAATTTAAGATTATCCTCATAAATATATTATAACAATTATCGGAGAATTTAGCAATACTTTTATGCTCTTGACTTTTTATGTATAAAACAGCATAATTTTCCATAGAGATCTGAAAATTGACCATAAAAGGACAACTATCTGATGATGCTGAAAAAATTTGAATACACCGATATTCTGGGCTGGTCTGTCAGCCGTTATGATGTATTTCAGTTATGCCGGCGGAAATACTACTATACCTACTATGCGAAATACGACCCGGTGTATCCTCGTAAAAAAATCGATTTTCTGAAAAACATGACGTCAATTGCGCTCGAAATTGGCAATATTGTTCATGATATGAACAAGGCAATTCTGGAGCGGTTTCAAAAAAGCGAAAAGCCCGTAAATCGGAAAAAATTTGCCGAATATGTCCGAAATGAGACAGATAAATACTGCCGTTCGAAAACATTTATGGAAGTCTATTACAAAGAAATCCCGGAAATCAGCATTGAAGAAATATATGATAAAGTAATGATGTCATTGAATAATTTTTTAAGCAGCCCCCGTTTTGAGTGGCTGCTCCGCAAAGCGCTTGTTTCTAAAGATCTCTGGGTGATCGAACCGCCAGGCTACGGAGAAACCCGGATTGACGGGATGAAAGCCTATTGCAAGGTGGATTTTTTATTTCCGGTGGAAGAAAAGATGTATATCATGGACTGGAAAACCGGAAAAGCGGATAATGACAAGCACAGCAAACAGTTATTGGGCTATGCCTCATGGGCATCTTATCATTTCGGCACAAATCCCGAAAATATTATTCCCATCATTGCCTATCTGTCGCCGGAGTATCGGGAGATTCAGATTCCCATCACCGAAGCTGATATTCGGGATTTTTCCGAATCGGTTAAATCTCAGACACAGGAAATGTACGAATTTTGTATCAATATTACTGAGAATATTCCGAAAAATAAAAAACTGTTCACCATGACAGAACATACCATATTCTGTGCTTACTGTAACTTCAGAGAGCTTTGCAAACCTGAATAATCACTGATTTTTTCCCGGAAATGAACTTGAAATCTCTATGAGACATCATCATAGTACAGCAATTTTTTACATCAAAAAACAAGAGGATGTATCCCGAAGTGATTGAGGAAGTATTTCCCACTGAACCCGGTGTCTATCTGATGAAAGACGAAGCGGGAAAGGTGATTTATGTCGGCAAAGCGCTGAATCTGAGAAAACGGCTCGCGTCTTACACCAAGCCGGAAGATCAGCTGGATGGCAAAACTGTTCTGCTGGTCAGAAAAATCGCAAATATCGAAACGGTGATCACGGCTACCGAAGCCGAGGCTCTGATTCTGGAATCCACGCTGATCCGGAAATACAAGCCCCGGTATAATATTCTGCTCAAAGACGACAAACGATTTCCCTCTCTGCGCCTGAATACTGCCGAACCTTATCCGCGTCTGGAAATGGTGAGAAAGCCTCAGAAGGACGGAGCAACATATTTCGGACCTTTCGCATCTCCGCGCATCATGTATGAAACCCTGAAATTCATCAACAAAACCTTCAAGCTCCGCAAATGCAGCGGAAAAATGTTCAGAAACCGCATCCGTCCCTGCCTGAATTATCAGATCGGTGTCTGTCTTGCACCCTGCTGCCTTGATGTCAATGCTGAAACCTATCGGGAAATCGTGAAAGAAGTAACGATGCTGCTCAAAGGGCGGACGCCGGAACTGATCCGTTCGGTC
>CAZMDM010000029.1:0-8062 GCA_964564775.1 uncultured Desulfonema sp.
GTATATGACCGAACCACTCAGGCAGAAACTGAAAGAACTGACAGAACAACAGAGCCGGACAGAACCTGTGATGCACTGAAGGAAAGCATAATGGGAGAAATGAGAGCGGGGCGATTACGGCTCTGTTTGTTTTTTTGAAATCAAGGCTTGCGATATGATAGACAATGTGCTAAATACCGCTCAAAATAAAAGAGCGGTCTCAGATTCATCCTCCTAAATTTCAATACTTGGTCTTACAACATGGCAGAAACACTTGGTTCACTTTGTGATAAATTAACTGTTGTCAAACTGAAGCAATGGCATTCTGAAGATGAAGCAAGGCTTAAAAGTCTGGCTTTGCAGGAAAAACAGCTTCAGAATGAAATCAATGAATTTATTATTGATGCTGTAAGCGGAAAAATTCCTTCTGACCGGCTGACCTTTGCTTCAAACAAGGTTTTCAAACAGGAAGGAAATGTCGTTGCTGATGTGATAGGCAACATTGGTGAAGTTTTTTCTAATCTTGCGATTGTAAATTGTAATTTATGGCATGAGCAGGAAAAAGTCTATGAATTTGAAAAAGTCCCCATAGAGGAAAAAGATAAGGTTGTCAAACAACTAGCTCTTTTGAATTTGGAACGCAATAAATGTATTGATGCAATTGACAGACAATTTCAGAATATAATTTCTCAGACGTTTAGCGATAAACGTTGATATTGCGGAGGAATAAAATGCACCTGATTCATAGAAAAACCTGCCGCGTATGCGGTTCATCTGCACTGACAAAAGTTATCAGTCTTGGAGAACAATATTTACAAGGTTCTTTTGTCAAGCCCGGCAAAGAAATACCGCCGAATCGTAAAATATTAACCTCTCTTTTGCGCTGCGATCCGGTAAAAGATGAAAATGCCTGCGGCTTGCTGCAAATGGAACACTCTGTTCCGCCGGAGATTCTTTATTCTGCGTATTGGTATCGTTCAGGAACAAACGACACCATGCGAAAGCATCTGAAAGGCATTACTGAAGAAGCCCTTTCTCTGATTAAAATACCAAAATGCAGTGTTTTGGATATCGGCTGCAATGACGGAACATTGCTGAAGTTTTATCCAGAAAACTTTGAAAAATACGGTGTTGATCCTTCGGATGTGGCTCAGGAAATTCAGGGAAATATCACCGTAGTACAGGATATTTTTCCCTCTGAAGAACTGATAGAAAAGCTTCAGGGAAAACAGCTTGATATTATCACATCAATAGCAATGTTTTATGATCTTGAAAATCCGATTGAGTTCACACGCGGCATCAAGCGTATTCTTTCTCCGCACGGCATCTGGATTTTTGAAATGTCATACATGCCGACCATGCTGAAAATGAATTCCTATGATACCATCTGTCATGAACATCTGGAATATTACAGTCTGGCAGTGATTGAGTATATTCTCAAAAAAGCGGGCATGAAAATATTCAACGCCACGCTCAATGACATCAACGGCGGCAGCATTCGGTGTTTTGCTACTCATGCAAATAATTTTTCGTATAAGACGGATGAATTTGTTCAGAATCTCAAATCTCTGCATCAGGAAGAATTCGATCTTGAATTGGATACAGATAAGCCTTACAATCATTTTCAGGAGCGTATCAATATTCACAAAGAAGAACTGAATGCTTTGCTGAAAAAACTGAAAAAAGAAGGCAAACGCATTCATGTTTATGGTGCTTCCACCAAAGGAAATACGATTTTGCAGTGGTGCGGCATTGACAATCGGATTATTGATGTTGCGGCTGAACGAAATCCTGATAAATACGGCGCATTTACGCTGGGAACAGATATTCCGATTGTCAGCGAAGCAGATTCCAGGGCAATGAACCCTGATTACTATCTGGTGCTACCTTGGCACTTCAAAGAAGAATTTCTGAAACGGGAACAGGAAATGCTGCAAAGAGGTGTCGGACTTATTTTTCCGCTTCCTACCATTGACATTATTAAAAATTAGAGAGGATTCAGGTATGCACTTTTTCATTCATAACAGCTTTCAGGCAGACGATGTTATTCTTGCACGACCTTTGATAGAGGCAATTCGGGCAAATTTTCCGGGAGTATCTATAACTCTTGAAACTACTCAGAATAACGCATATCTTTGGAAAGATTTGGGATTGCCTATCGCGATATATCAGGGCGTCGAATATCGCGGCACCGCTTCAACACCGAATTGCCCGTCGGGAGCTGTTTTTGTGAATATGTGTTTCCGTTTGTTTGATGATATTTTTGCAAACTATGGAATTACTTATGAAAATCAGGTGCATACCTTCAATCGTCAGATGTACGGATACAGTCTGCAACACAGTTATCAGCTTGCAGTTCCTCCGCAGACGCCGCTGGTAAAATTTTATTATGTCGAACAGATATCCGGTTTTAAAGAAAACGGTATCTTATTGGAAGGAAATGTATATCTTCCGCAGCTTGCTCAGGATTTTCCGAATCTTACATTTTACTGTGTTGAAAAGCCTGCGATTCAACTGCCGAATATCATAGATTGCAGCACATTCAATCTGATTGAGTTGTCTGTTATCAGCAGCCGATGTATAGGTTTAGCCCTAAAAAACGGAGCGATCAATGCGGTAACTTTGACGGAAACAAATCGTCATAAACCTCGCTGTATCTTAGGAGGAAAATTAGCTGTAAAATTTTGGGATAATTTTCAAAACCCGACAGTATATGCAAAAGATTATGTTGAATTGAAGACTTTTCTTTTAACAGTGGCACAGCGTGTTTCTTCAGTAGCATCTTTTCAACAAAATAATTCGATAGAAAAAATTCTGATTGTATCGCATAAACAAAAGCAATGCGGGGTTTATCAATTTGGACTGAATGTTGCCAATGCGCTGAAGAAATCAACAAAATATTCATTTGTATATGCTGAATGTTCAAGCCCCGAAGAATTTTTTGCTGATATAAATAATATAAAACCATCTGCAATTATTTATAATTTTCATCCTTCTACCCTGCCTTGGTTAAGTAAGGAAATGCTTGATAGCATAAAAGTTCCTCATATATCTGTTATCCATGAAGTTACTCAAACTCTTGCAGATTCGGTGAAAAACAGTCCTTTTCAATATTATACGGCTCCGGATCCGACATTGATACCGAATAATCCGATTGTATTCAAAACCGGAAGGCTTATTTTACCTTATGTTAATAAATATCCGCTGCCTCAGATACCTACTATCGGAAGTTTCGGATTCGGATTATCCGGCAAAGGATTTGAAAGAGTTATTCACGCTGTACAGCAGGAATATGACCAAGCGCATATTCGACTGCATATTCCTTTTGCTGCATTCGGAGATGCTGACGGCGCTAAAGCTACTGCAATAGCACAACGCTGTCAGAGTTTATTGGTAAAGCCCGGTATTAAATTAAGTCTGAGTCATGAATTTCTTAGTGAAGATCAGTTATTGGATTTTTTGGCACAGAACACAGTGAATGCGTTTTTTTATGAGACGCATGAAGGGCGTGGAATATCAAGTACAATTGATTATGCCCTTGCGGTTCAAAGACCGATTGCAATTACAAAAAGCACAATGTTCAGACATTTATTTTCGGCAAAGCCTTCGATTTGCATTGAAGATTCGAGTCTGAAGCAAATTATCAACAACGGTATTACTCCGCTTATGCCTTTTTATACTGAGTGGAGTGAATCAAATCTCATTAAGGAGTATGAGCGGATTATGAATGGAATTTTAGGAAAACAGGAACAATCGTCAAATTTATCTTCGTTCAATCGGATATTAGATGATACTGCAAGATTACAGTATAAACCTGTCATTGATAAACTGTTTGAACTTGTACCGGATATGATGGCTCGTAAAATACCTGAAGCTAATATTCAGCAGGCTTTTGTATTTGATACAGTTCATAAATTTGCATCCCGGCTGACGAATCCGAAAATGTTGTGTGTCGGCAGTTTTGATGATACTGCTGCGGCAAGTCTGAAAAAAGTTGGTTATCAGATAGAAGAAATTGACCCGGCGATTAATTGCGATTTGAACGTATTTTTTCACAAACCGACTACTATCAGAAACAGTTATGATGTTATTTTCTCAACGTCAGTAATTGAGCATGTCAGAGATGATGAACTGTTTATAAGCCAAATAGCCGAACTTCTTGCGCCGGGCGGCACGGCGGTACTGACGTGCGATTACAATGACCAGTATAAGCCGGGAGATCGGATTCCGCAGGAAGATTTTATTCTTTATACGCAGCGGGATTTTAAAGAGAGATTTTTGCCTCTTTTGAAAGATTGTTCACTTGTTGACGCCCCGAATTGGGATTGCCCGAATCCTGATTTTCTGTATGCGGGATGCCGCTATACATTTGCAAGTTTTGTGTTTCAGAAAAGAAAAAATTGACAGGTGTTTATCTTTCTCATCTTCATTTGGGCAGGCTTGCCGGATGGCTGATCGGGGATTATGAGAGGTTTTTCGGGGTGGTGGGGGATGATGAAATATAAAGTCTATTTTTATTTTGACTCAGAATATGGCGGCTATGTGGCAGATGTTTTGGATTTGCCGGGTTGTGTCAGTCAGGGAAAAACTCTTCAGGAAGCCATAGAAAATGTTAAAGACGCTATTTCCGGATACATGGAAGTTGAAAAAGAGAAAGCGGAGTCTGACAGATTTGTTTTTATTCCTGAAGAAAGTTTTATTGGAGAACTGATCGTTGGTCAGGTTAGCTAATATTTCAGGAAAAGCAGCAGTTAAAGCCTTTCAGCGATTCGGATATGTGATTGCAAGACAAACCGGAAGTCATATCATCCTCAGACATGAAAAACGCCCGACAGTTACGATTCCGAATCATCAGGAACTTGCACCGGGTCTTTTGAGAGCAATTATACGTCAGGCAGGTATTGAAATCGGGGAATTTCTTGAAAAACTCTGACAAATATCTGTTTGAATCATAATTTTCTGTATGCGGGATGCCCCGTTATACGTTTGCAGGTTTTGTGTTTCGGAGAAATTGATTATGAATGCTTTAATATTTGGGGCTAACGGACAGGACGGATACTACCTTAATAAATTATGCAAGGCTAAAGGAATCAATCCGATAAGCATATCCCGTTCCGGTAACTGGGTTCGTGGAGACGTATCTGATTATCAAACAGTAGAGCAGCTGATTCAAAAATATACGCCATCTTATATTTTCCATGTAGCAGCCAATTCAACTACCCGACATGATGTATTATTTGAAAATCATGCGACAATTTCTACCGGAACGCTGAATATTTTGGAATCGGTGTATCGTCATAGCCGTAATACCAAAGTGTTTATTACAGGGAGCGGGGTTCAGTTTGTCAATGACGGGAATCCGATTTCTGAAACAACCCCGTTTGAAGCCAGTAGCCCGTATTCGATAGCCCGCATTCAATCGGTTTATGCTGCGCGATATTACAGAACTCTCGGCATAAAAGCGTATGCGGGATATTTGTTTCATCATGAAAGCCCGCTTAGAAAACCGAATCATGTCAGTCAGAAAGTGGTGCAGACAGCGAAACGTATTGCTGACGGTTCTGATGAAAAACTTCATATCGGTGATCTTTCCGTAGAGAAAGAATGGACATTTGCAGAAGATGTTGCAGAAGGGATAATGACTCTTGTTGAACAAGATGAGGTTTTTGAGGCTGTTATCGGCTCCGGTAAAACTTATTCGATTCAGGATTGGATAGAAACGGTTTTTTCAATTCTTAACTTGGATTGGCGTAAATATGTGGTGCAGGCTGAAAATTTTCAATCAGAATACAAATATTTGGTCTCCGATCCTGCACTTATGTATAGTCTGGGATGGAAAGCGAAGACAAGCTTATCGGAACTTGCGGCAAGGATGATAGGTGCTGAAAAATGAAAAAAGATATCAAGCGGATTTTACTCGGACAACTGGGCATGAACGGTGATTGTCTTCATGTAACGGTAATAGCCAGACAGGTTAAACAGGACTATCCGGGTTGCCATCTGACATGGGCAATTTCCTCACGCTGCAAAAGTATGATCGAACAAAATCCGTTTGTAGATCAGATATGGGAGATTCCGGCATCTAATTGGAATGAAATATTTGCGATATGGCATCCCTTTGAAGCAGAAGCAAGACGTCGTGCGGCACTCGGCGAATTTGATGAAGTGTTTTTGACACAGATATATCCCGGAAACGGACAGAATTATGACGGAACCACACGGGTATCCCATTATCGAGGATATCCGCATCCGATTACTGTGCCGCTCCGATATATCATCAGATTACGGCAAGAAGAGGTTGAGCGGGTCAGATATTTTGCCGAACAGCATCAGCTCACACGCTATCGTCATGTGATACTGTTTGAATGCAGTTCTACCAGCCAGCAGTCTTTTGTTACACCTGAATATGCTCTGGATGTTGCTCATAAAATTCTGAGTCGGATTCCTGATTGTAGTATTATTCTTTCCTCCAATATGAAAATTACATCTCAGGATGACCGAATTATTGACGGAAGCGCATTAAGCTTAAGAGAAAATGCTGAGTTAACAAAATATTGTACTCTTTTTATCGGATGTTCCAGTGGAATAACTCAGATTGCCCTCACAGACTGGGCAAAGCCCTTGCCGATGATTCAGGTATTAAGCAGAGCAACTTCCGTGTATGCTTCTGTTGTCCATGATCTTGAATATTGGGAACAACCGACATCTCACATTTTGGAAATGACAGATGTTCCGCCTGAAAAATTGACAGATTGTGTTGTTATGGCTATTACAAGGGGATTCGCTGAGGCTCGTTCGTGTTTTCATCAGCAGATTCCTTTGGATTTTATATTTTATCTGCATCATTTGCGATCATTTATTCTTCCGACAGGATATGTTAAAGCTGCTCAATCTCTGCTTCATACAGTGAGAAGATATGGATTGCATCCGCAGTTAAGGGCTTTTATTGAAAATGAATTTGTTCCTAAATCAAACTTTTCATCAGCACTATCTCTTAATGACCAGACCTGTATGAATTTATTGGAAGGATATATCCGTTCTCAAGGATATGAACCTGTCCAAGTCAATCTTCATAAAAAAATGCCGATAGTAAGTATCTGTGTTCCGACCTATAACGGCGAAAAATTCATTGCAGATACGCTTTCCAGTGCAATTACTCAAACCTATCCTCATATTGAAATTATTATTTCAGATGACGGCTCGACAGACAGAACGCTTGAAATCGCTAAGTCATTTCAGGAAAAAACTTCCAAAGACTTTATTGTTATCTCTCATCGTAATTACGGGCTTGTGTCGAATTGGAATTTCTGCATTCAACATGCCAAAGGCAAATACATCAAATTTCTGCATCAGGACGATGTGCTTGAATCCGATTGCATAAAAGAATTGGTCAACATTGCAGAGAGAGATAATGATATAGGGCTTGTATTTTCAGCTCGCGGCGTTCTGATTTCTGCCGATGCTGAAAAAGATTCATCATGTATGTCTGATCCGTATATTAGGGACTTGCATAAATCGTGGACAGAACTACAGACAATTCAGAGCGGATATAAGCTTTTGGAAGACCCCAATTTGTTCAACTGGCCCATCAATAAATTCGGAGAGCCGACAACCGTTCTTATAAAAAAAGAAGTTTTTGAAAATATAGGCGGGTTTGATGAAAATTTATGTCAGCTTGTTGATGTGGAGATGTGGCTCAGAATTATGAGTCGGTATAAAATAGGATTTTCGGAAAAGGTGCTTTCCCATTTTCGGATTCATCCTGAGCAGCAGACACGTCGGAATGCCAGAGATCGGCAGACCATGACTGCAGATTGGCAGAAATTTTATGATAAAATTCATAAAGATCAGCGTTATCCTGAAAAAGTAAGACAGGAAGCACTGAGAAGGCTGACAGATATTAAGCAGCAATCGGATACGAATCTCCGAAGCGAACGCAAGCATCTTGCCGAATCATGGCTTAAAGTGCGGACAGATCATTTGGAAACAGCCTATAATGGCGATATGGGAAATACCCACCGAAGGCTGATGGAAAGCGGTATCCGAAATGAGGCTTTATCAGATGAAGAAACAGCTTTTTTTC
>CAZMDM010000030.1:0-4921 GCA_964564775.1 uncultured Desulfonema sp.
AAGAGACAAGTGAACTTCATACCGGATTTCAGCAGAGTACCGGAGATATTGTTGTAACTGTTGACAGCGACTCGATTGTCGAGCCTCAGACACTTCGCCGTCTGGTCAGTCCTTTTGTGCATGATGCAAAAGTCGGCGCGGTGGCAGGCAATGTGAGGGTTCTCAATCGCCATGAAGGCATGATTCCCCGCATGATGGATGTGGTGTTCTTTTACAGTTTCGATTTTACCCGCGCAAGTCAGAGTATGGTCAATACCGTCTTCTGCACACCGGGCGCGTTATCGGCATATCGCACAAATCTGGTGAAAAAAGTCATGGACGAATGGGTAGCTCAGACCTTTTGGGGAGAACCTGCCAATATCGGCGAAGATCGGGCAATTACCAATATGATCTTGCAGCAGGGTTATCATGTCCATTTTCAGCAGGATGCAGTGGTATATACCAATATTCCGTCCAAATACAAAGGGCTGTGCCGAATGTTTCTGAGATGGGAACGAAGCAATATCCGTGAAAATATCATGATGAGCGGTTTTGCATTCAAAAAATTCAGAGAAGGTTCCATGCTGGGTGCAAGAATTAACTTGCTGCTGAGTTGGCTGGAAATGACTGTTTCACAGTTTTTTCTGGGTGTTACGATGTGGTATCTGGTTCAGTTTCCGATTCCGGTTACGATCAATATTCTGATCGGTACGGCGGTATCCTCTGCGGTAACGATGGCGTTCTATTTCTGGAAATATAAAAGTGCGGATGCCTTGCTGGCATTTGTCTATGGAATCTTCTGGTTTGTAGGACTCAGTTGGATTACGCCGTACTCGTGGCTGACGATCAATAATTCTGGCTGGATGACCCGTCAGATTAGCGTTCCGAAACTTCAGCCGCAGACCGCCACCCTGCCTCAGGGATTGGTGCTGGAAACGGTTACTGTCAAAGGATAATTATTTCAACATGATCTGCGCCTTGGCTTTGAGAGTCAGGGCGTCATCATCATCTCTTTCACCGCCTTCGAAAGTCGCTCTCATCGCTCCGCCCTCTGCTCCGTCCCATTGAAACGTAACCAGTTTGCCGCCTGCCTCAAATCTGTTGACTTCGGTACCGGGTCCCAAGATTCGTTTGACTTCGCCATAGGTCATCCCCTGAGCCAATCCGTTGAATTTTTGAAGGGTTACGCTCACTCTGCCACCTTTCTTTTCGTCTTTCTGAAACACAGCTTCCCCTTCGAGTTCCGCAGCTTTTTTCTTCAGATCAGCCTGTGTCTGAACGCCTTTTGCCGACCTGATTTCTTTGATCGCTTTGAGCGGCAGATTGATTGACCGGGATCCGTCCTCTGACTGACAGACGACTTTGGAGCCGGATTCCACTTCGCAACTGCCTGTGGGTATGGATTTGCCATCGGTCAGAATTACGGTATCCGCGAAAGCTGCTGCCGAAAAAAGTAAAATGCCTGCAACAATCAGTTTTTTCATACTCTCCTCCGTTGAGTTCTATCGAATAGCTGAAATATAACACCGGATTGAATGAGAACGCAAGTTTTATCAGTTCAGGATATATTTTTTCGGATCAACCGGCGTTCCGTTCAGGTGAACTTCATAATGCAGATGAGGTCCCGTGCTTTTTCCAGTATTGCCGAGCAAGCCGATTTTTTCGCCTCTCCTGACCTTATCTCCCGGTTCTTTCAGGATTTTCTGAAGATGGGCATAGCAGGTTGTCAGTCCGTGTCCGTGATGAATCATTACCACATTTCCCAGATAGTTCTGATGTCCCGCAAAACTGACCGTACCGTCTGCGGTTGCCACGACTGGCGTGCCTTGTTGATTGGAGATATCAATCCCTTTGTGAAAATCTTTAAGCCCCGTGAACGGTGAATCTCTCCATCCGAAACCTGACATGAAAATTCCGTGTACAGGCAAAATCGCAGGAGTGGATGCGAGCAGGTTTTTCTGATTCCCCAATGAAGCGATCAGGGATTCAAATTGTTTCTGCTGTACTGAGGCAGCTTGGTGCAACTGTTCGGTCTGCTGATGTATTTCCCGGATCAGGCTGCCATGTTTCTCATCAAGCTTCAGTTTGGGATTCAAATCTTCGGGAGGTGTTCCGCCTACTCCGAAGATACTATTGTTTTCATTGTCTTTTTCCAAATTGGCAATCATTCGGATTTGCTTTTCAAAGGTGTTCAGGGACAGGAGCTTAGATTTAAGCTCATTGACTTCTTTGGCAAAATTCTGAATCTGTTTTCTCTGAAATGCCAATTCGTTTCCCTGATCCGCCACAGTGTGTTCGAGTTCGCGGGTATTCAGCGCGGTCTGTCTGAGCCAATAATAATCATACGCTCCGACACCCAACACACATAGTCCGACAAGCGCAAAGAAAATCATGATCACCAGAAATGCTTTGGATAGAGTAATTTCTCTGACCGGAGCGCCGGTGCTGCTGACGATGAAAAAAGAAATTTTTCCTTTCATACTGGATATCTCCGTTCATACCTACGTTTGAATCCGGGACTATGATTTGTCATACTCACAGCACAGAGATATCTTCATGATTCTGCATGACAACTCCTCCCTGATATGGTATGATTTTATCCGTATAGCATATTATAGGGTACTTTTTCCATAAATAAAATAGAAAAGCTATAACTGAAATTATGGTGTATTCCATCTCTCATCATCATTTCATCCTGATTCGAAAGAATGAAAGGAAATTGTTATCCCATGACATCGTTCAACATATATCTTACCGGAGTCGGCGGACAGGGCATCGGACTTCTGAGTGAAATTCTGCTCAGAGCCGCAGATCATGCAGGCTTGGCGGTCAAAGGAGTGGATACTCACGGGCTTGCACAACGCGGCGGCATTGTGGTATCCCAAATCAGAATCGGTAGCAGTGTCCACAATCCTCTGATTCCGAACGGAGAAGCGGATATGGTGGTGGCACTGGAACGCCATGAGGCGCTTCGGGGAATGAATGCGGCATTGAAAGACAGCGGCACGCTGATTTACTACAACACAGTCTGGCAGCCTCTCGAAGTGCGGCTGAAAATTTCCGAAGAAGTCAGCGAATCTCTCATCAGGGAGCAGTGTCAGAAGCGCAATATCCGGGAAATCAGTGTATTTCATCCGGATTTGACAGATACACGAATGCAGAATATCGTGCTGCTTGCGCATATTGATAAAAATCATCTGGTTCCGAATATTACTACCAATCATTATCGGAGCGCAATGAATGATCTGCTGTCTGGGCATGTATTGGAAAAGAATCTGAGTTTGTTGGAAAGCCTCATATCTTGTTCGGATTGCTGATTGAACTGTGTCAGCATATCTCCGGTTTTTTTACACCTTGTAAAATATGCCGACAGTATCGGTGTGTTCCATTCTGAAAAAACAGATAGTTGTTTTGGCACAGATTTTGCGCTTTATTTCGTATCGGGAGAACCGGATGCGAAAGGAGGAAATTATGAGAAATTTCCGCAAAATTATGGTGGCGTATGATCTGTCCGAATATTCCAAAGAGGCTCTGCGGTATGCGGCTGAACTTTCGCAGAAACTGGATGCCGAACTGCTGATTGTCAATGTCATCAATCAGCGCGATGTGGACGCAGTCGCGAGAATCGCTATGGAATACACGAATATCACCGTAGATAAATATGTGAATATTCAGAAGCAGGATCGGACCGAAGACATTCAGGAGGCAATGATGGAAATCGGATATGCGGCTTGTCCGCTCAGAATCATTTTCAGAGTGGGCGTGCCGTTTCTGGAACTGGTTCAGGCAATCAAAGATGAGGGCGCTGATCTCATGGTCATGGGAACCAAAGGAAGGAGTAATCTGGCAGGTGTGCTGTTCGGTACTACTGCAGAAAAGATGTTTCGGCGATGCCCGGTTCCTCTGCTCAGCATTCGCTTAAATTCATAGGAGTTCGATAGAATGGGAATCCACAATCTGGAGAGAATCTTTCAGCCCAAATCTGTAGCGTTGATCGGCGCGAACGAGCGCAAGGGCAGTATCGGTGCAACCCTGATGCACAATCTGATTCAGGGCAGATTTCCGGGAAAAATTTATCCGGTCAATATCGAGGGCGAAAAAGTATGGGGACGCAAGGTATATCGCTCGGTTGCAGAGATCGGAGAGCCGGTGGATATGGCAATCATCTCTACACCGATTGATACGGTTCTGCCGATAGTGCGAGAATGCGGACAGATCAACACAGGCGGCGCGGTGATTATTTCCGCAGGCGGCAAAGAAACCGGCGCCAAAGGCAAGGAACTCGAATCGGAAATCCGGCGGGAAGCGGATCAGTTCGGGCTTCGGATCATCGGACCCAACAGCATGGGCATCATGTGCGGTCATGCGAATCTGAATGCCAGTTTTGCCGGACAGATGCCCCATCCCGGAAAGACCGCGTTTATTTCCCAGAGCGGCTCCATGTACACCTCGATTCTAGATATTTCGCTTCGGGAAAACATCGGGTTCAGCTATTTTGTGAGTCTGGGATCCACGCTGGATGTGGGATTCGGCGATATGATTGACTATCTGGGCAGTGATCCCAAAGTCAGCAGCATTCTGATTTATATCGAACATCTGACCCGTTTTCGGGCATTTATGAGTGCTGCCCGGTCAGTATCCCGCGTCAAGCCGATTATTGCTATGAAAGCCGGAAGAAGTCTGAGCAGCGGCTTGTCCGCGTCTTCCCATACCGGTGCAATGGCAGGCGAAGATGCGGTGTATGATGCGGCATTCAAACGCGCGGGTATTGTGCGGGTCAAAACTTTTGAAGAACTGTTCGACTGCACGGAGCTACTCTCCAAACAGCAGCGAACCCCGGAGCCGGGACTTGCCATTATCACCAATGCCGGAGGACCCGGAATGCTGGCTGCGGATGCGCTGTCCGATTACCGGCTGGAATTGGTCAAGCTGAGTCAGGAAA
>CAZMDM010000031.1:0-1513 GCA_964564775.1 uncultured Desulfonema sp.
TAATCCGACAACGGTATTTGCCCGGGACAAAGCCGTCAGACATCGCGCGAGCCCAAGGTTTGCCGCCTTCCCGCTGTCCCCCGATCGCGTTGACGCCGTTATCTTTCATGTTCAATGCCTGTCCGGGTCCCTGAACGCCATACCCCAGAACTGCCACAACCTCATTTTTCAACACTTCCTGTGCTTTTTTCAATGGAAATTCTTCAGAGGTGATCACCTCTTCCATCGTACCGCCGAAATCAATTTTTGCCATGATTTTCTCCTTAAATTATAATTTTTTCCCAGATAACGATTCTGTTTTACCCCAGATATTTTCTAAATTTTCAGTATATTGATAGTATGAATAGTATTTTCCGACTTTATCCGCTTCACGAATTTTTGTTATCCGCTCATTGATAATACCGATATTTTTAGGGTCTATTTCTATGCCGATTCCGACTCTTTGAAGTTGATAAGCAGTGACCATGCTTGTTCCTGTGCCTGCAAACGGATCAAATACAGTATCTCCGATACGGGATGATGATAAAATAATTCGTATCAACAAGGCAATCGGAGCCTGCTGCTTGTGAAATCGTTCTCCGTTTTCACAACGGATTGCCTCGTCTCCGGCAAAATAACCTGCTGTCAATTCCCGGATATCATCCCATACATCCGTTACAAATACGCCGTTTTCACGTTCATACTTATATCCCGGAGGAAGCGGCGGAGCAATTCGTAAGCGATGAAATACTCGCGGTTTATCGCCTTTGATCGCATAGGCAATAATCTGATAATGTTTTCCGAACTTATTGGAACACGGCACAGCCGAAGTTTTCTTTTTCCAAATAATGAGGTTTTGCAAATTCCAGCCGGTTTCACGCAGACAGGATAATACGCTTTCGGTATTTTTTTCACGCTGCATAAAATAAATTGCACCGCCTTGTCCTGTAATATCAAATACTTCTTTACAGACATTTTTCATCATTTTCCAATATTCACCATAAGCAAGGTTATCATTATGAAATTCATATTCCTTGTTCTGGTTGAACGGCGGATCGAGAAAAGTCAGATGAATATCCTCCGAAACGGATCTGTTTTGCAGATACTCAATACAGTTTGCCTGAATAATGCAATGCTTTCTCATCGCTTTTTTCTCCGAGCGTAACGTGTGCTTTCAAAACAAGAATAATGATTGTTGTAAATATTCGCTATCACAATTATTTTTTATATCTCCATGATGTTTATGATATTGGAACAGGCTATAATTCGTAATAAAAAGCTCATTCCCTTTTTCCGCTTTGCCTTGTTTGTAATTGTTCATTCCATACTGAAGCTGCCATTTATAAATATTTGCGAACGCAAACTTTTTTCTGATTTCATAAGAGTCATCATAAGTAATTAACCATAAATGCCCGCACTTTTTCATCTGTTCGGCAAATTCACGATGATCGAAGATGGTGTGCAAAATGCCTTTTTTGCCATAGAGTTTTGATTTTACAGCTTTAAGATACGGCGGATCAAGAAAAATAAATAC
>CAZMDM010000032.1:0-9274 GCA_964564775.1 uncultured Desulfonema sp.
TTGACCTACAAATTTTGTAGAATTTAAGTTGGGAGAATACATCAGCCGTTTGAAGACGATATTTTTTATTTGAAATAATAGCTTGATTTTTAAGCATATATATTCAAAACAGTACTTTTTTACACTCAACCTGATCCTTTGGCATTCGATTTGCATAGGATATTGGCATAATGAAAACCAAAAACCTCAAAATCTCAAGGAGGGGGTTATGAATATGAAAAAGAGTCTGAAAATCGCATTGCTGTTTGTTATATTTTTTCTGATGATTTCCTCTTTTGCCTTTGCTTCTTTCAAAGTGAATGCAACACCAATTACCGAATGTGCGGCACTGATGCTTCAGGGAATCGGAATGATCAGTGTTGGCAGCTTTTTAAGAGAAGCGATAAAACGGTAACAACAGTCCCTTTCGGACTGTAAATCAACCCAATAAATAAAGGAGTGTTTCACATGAAGATGATCAACGTAGTTATGGCAATGGTTATGGCGGCTGTATTTTTATTACCGATGAGCGGA
Organism: uncultured Desulfonema sp.; assembly: GCA_964564775.1. GTDB lineage: Bacteria > Desulfobacterota > Desulfobacteria > Desulfobacterales > DYRC01 > DYRC01. The sequence continues at coordinate 514 of CAZMDM010000032.1, forward strand.
TATGCAGACAATTATGCGCTGACTAATGCTACATTCAGTTTGACAGACAACCAGAAGGTATCAATCACATTCAAGTCGGGCAGCTCTACTGTTACTGAAAACACATGGGCAACAACGATAAAAGTTAAACTGACGGATGACGGAGAGGCGATGAACGGAGGTAACTGGTTTGATGCATTCTGTGTCGATATATATCAGAATATCTATGCAACAAGCTACAGTAACACCCCTGTCAGTCTGGTTGCCCCCAGCGCTGTTCATGGCGGATTGCAGGCTGCGTGGTTGTATAATACTTATTATAGCACAACCGCTAATGCAGCTACTATTGCTGGTTTGCAGGTAGCTATATGGGAAGTTATTACAGATGATTATAGTAATTTTAACCTGAGCGGAGGTAATTTTGCTGTTACAAGTTCCAATTCAGCAATTATATCCAATGCAAATAGCTTTCTGAATAATCTGAAAGTGAATTATGATCCGACAGGTCTGGACTCAATGTTTGCAATTATGCAAAATGGTAAATATCAGGATCAGTTGATTAAATATTCTCTGCCGGGAGTGGTCGGAGATCCTCCTGCAGGAACCCCCGAACCGGCAACTATGATTCTGATGGGAATCGGTATGATTGCTTTGGCAGGATACAAAAAGTTTCGTAAAAATTAAAAGAAGAGACGTTACCCCCCTGTAACCTCCTCCTATAAAAGATAAGCTCTCGTGAAAACGGGGGCTTATTTTTTTGCGGATCAGCGTATCCGAATCCTCTTCGCATCAAAAACCGGTCCGTCTTTGCATGCATGAAGATATTTGTCCGAATTGTCTCCGGCTTCGACAACACATCCCAGACACGCACCTATACCGCAAGCCATCATGGTTTCAATCGAAACTTGACAGGGAATACGGTATTTTTTTGCAATCCGGGCGGTCTCTTTCAGCATCGGAGTCGGTCCGCAGGCATAAATCATGTCGGGAGATTGCTCAAGAACGGATTTTTCCAACGGTTCGGTAATAAATCCCTTTTCTCCACCGGAACCGTCATCAGTGGTAAAATACACATTCATCCCCAAGTCCAGAAATTCTCCCCGACACAACAAGTCTTCGGTAGAGCGGCATCCGATAAATACTCTGATATTCTCCAGATTCATGCCATTGTCTTTGAGCTTCACGCCGAGAAAATACAAGGGCGCGATTCCCACGCCGCCGCCGACAATAAAAACATTGCGGAGAGTGTCGGGTATTGCAAAACTGTTTCCCAAAGGTCCCAGAAGATCGCTTTTGTCTCCGGGCTTATATTCTGAAAGCTGCCGGGTTCCCTGCCCCACGACTTTGTACAGAATTTCGATGCCGATGATTTTTTCGCCGGATATGATCGGGCGATGAATCGAAAAGGGGCGGCGCAACAAGGGTATCTTGTCGCCGATGCGAAGCATCACAAACTGACCCGGCTTGGAAATCGAATAATCCGAATCACATTTCAAGCCGATTTTGTAATAATCCGCTCCGATACTTTCATTCCATAAAACTTCAACTTTTTCCTGATATATCATAAATATCCTGTATCTCAAACATATTCTGCCATCGCAGGCTGCATAAATAAAGACGGGGAGCCGGGATTGCCGATACGGATCAGAGAATCCCGGTTCGTTTGAAAATTTTCTGTTTCAGAACGGAATATCATCATCTCCCACACCGCCGGACGGCATCGGAGACGGCGGCATATCGTCATCGGGTCGGGTGGCAGGACGGGAAGGTCTGGGCGCAGACATCTCCTGACCATCGCCTTTTGAACCGAGCATTTGCATCTGGCTTGCGATAACTTCCAAAGAAAACCTCTTATTTCCTTCTTTGTCTTCGTATTCGCTGCTCTGAAGTCGTCCCTCGACGTACACCTGCCTGCCTTTTGAAAGATATTGCCCGCATATTTCGCCCAATTTCCCAAAAGCTATTACCTTAAACCACTCTGTCCGGTCATTTTCCTGTCCTTTGACCCTGACTTTCTCGGTCGCAGCTACGCTGAAATTCGCTACAGCAAGACCGTCCGGCGTATATCGCACTTCAGGGTCTCTTCCCAAATGCCCGATGATAACTGCTTTACAAAGTCCCATAGTGTTTCTCCCTTATTTTTTGATAGTATTTCCAGTTTTATATTTTATCGCAATAACATCATCAGGTGATGACATCGAAAATTTTCAGGATAATTTTTCCCTTCCTCAACATTCCGAATATGTGAGGATTGTCTATGATCCCTGTCAAGAAAATCAGGATGTTTGCTTAATTTTGTTCCCAATGATATTTCAATTTTTGAAAATGCTTTTGAAGGTTTGCCGGATAACATGTAGCCGAGCATAGCCCCTTCACTTGAAAACGGAGCATATCTGCATGTCAGAAACTCATTCCGAATATCATTGATATATTCGCTAATGCTGCCATCTGTGTACAATACTTTCGCTTCAATCGGCCACATGAGTCTTTCATTTGAATACACAATAAATGCAATATCATATTCGGGTGGCTGTGCCGGCGGAGACATTCGTGTTTCTCTTTCTTTGGCATAAAGACGAATATAACAAAATATAGGAGATGGCATACTTCGTCTGATGCGAATCTCCAATAGTTCGGTAATTTCTCTTTCAAGATCGTCTTTTGCCAAATCCCAGTCGGTTTTCGACAAGATTTCTTCTCTCAACAGATCATATCCTGCCCATATCCATCCTAACATCCGATTGGAGAAATCGGAACACAATTTTTGCGCCAATTGACCAAATTCTTCATGAACAGGCTTTACTGTTTCAAGAATCGTGTATCTTCTCGACATTCAGAACTCTTTTCAAAATTATTTCAATTTATTGTCTTGCCAAGTCATAATATCCGCAGCAATATTGTCAGCATCCCGCATAGCAGCAGTTTTTGTCCAGTACCGGCGGCGATCCGGCTTAATCAGATAGACAGTAGGAACTCTTTTGCCATCACGATCTGTAACATCATAAATTCTTGCCACACGCCGATAAAATGCACTTTGCTCTGAAGATGATGACAATTTCCGATCATAGTGCATCAGGATTTCACGCAGTCTGACACAGGCATATTTTTCAACGGTAATCTCGCTTTTTATATCATCAAGATAAAACGCCATCAATCTGACCGGAAGCCAATGATTATCATCCTCTGAAAAAATTATGGCACTGATGTTCTTATCTTCTCCGAAACCTGATTTTAAGGTTCGTAAGCAATAATCGGCATATTCTTTCAAAAAGCTTTCCGTGTCATGGCTGTTTTCCGATCTTGTCGGAAGCCTTCCGGGAGAGTTCTCATTTCCTTTGAAATCAGGCAGAGTGTAATCAAACAGATCATCAATAAGTACCCATTCACTATCGGAAAATCCGAAGGCTTCTCTGACTCTCTGATCCAATTTTTCATAATTGGAAATTTTTTCCAAAAGATTCGGACGGATTTCCGGCAAAGGAACTCTGAGTAAATCTTCTACTTTAACAGTTGGAATATATGTTGCCATTCTGCCGCTTGTCAATAGCAGATAAAAAGTCGCGAATCTGCTGTTGAGGACAAGACATGCTGTTTCAAGAATTTCTGTTGAACCATTGACAGATATATAACTTTGTGAACAAAGAATGCCTTTATTATCCTGAGATTTTACAATAGCAGACTCAAATCGCTGATTTTCCGCCTGCCATCCTTGTTTTATGATAATCTGAGGAAGTTTAAATGCTGATTCATAATCATTAGAGTCTTTGGAATGTACAAATGGATCATCATTGTTTGGTAAATATTGAGCATCAATGTATAAGAAAGTTCTTTTTGAAAATGTTTTTGTATCCAAAATTCTTCGATCTGTTATCTCTATGTTTTTACGTTTACGATCCCCTCTATTGATCCATTGCCGTTTTGAAATTTTATTTTCACGACTTAGCAACTCAAGATTTATATTCTTATTCAATCTTCGGATTAAAGCCAATTCTCTGTATCCACCCCATCCCAAAGCAGACCAAATAATCGAATCACCAGCATCATCCTGATAAATCTGATGAATATCATTTGGCTCTATTACTATTCTCAAATCATCATCAATTGTTTTCAATTCTTTCGGAAAAATATAAACAAAAGGTTCTCCATTCGGTTTGTCCGGTTTAAATGTAATAACACATGAAGGACGACCAATTAAGCCGAATCGTAATGCTGAAAGATTTATAACTTCTTCTATCTTAAACGAATTAAATAGTTTATGGCGAAATCGTTCAGCAGTTCCTGTATTGTTGGTAAGCAAGCCCGATGATTGCAGCATGGATACATTGCCATTGTTTTTTGTCAACTTCGCTGCTTTCGGCAGAAACATAGTTCCTATACTTTTATTTGCAATTTCCCAGCCTTCTTCTTTAAAAAGGCTTACATCGGAATCATTGAGCGTTCCTTTGCCCCATGGCGGATTTCCGATAACCAGATCATAAGAGTGTGCATCTTCTTTTGTACGAAATCCGGGAATATTTTCATTGAAAAAATCAGAAGCAATCACCCGATTTCCGGTCAATGAAGGAAATTTAACACTAACTAAGTAGTGTTTAGGATCAATTTCATCACACATCGCAAGGTATAGACTGAAAGATGCAACCCGAACCGCATGTTCGTTTTTATCAACCCCGAAAAGATTTTTTGTCAGCAGTTGCTTCAAGATTAGCGTATCCGGCTTTTGTTTTTCCGAATTTTTCCACCGCCAAACCAGACGTTGAAAGGCTTTGACAAGAAAAATGCCTGAGCCGCACGCCGGATCAAGGATTTTTATATCCCATTCTCTGCCGTTCCACGGCAAAACTCCGTCCAAAATAAAATCAACCAGATGCGGCGGAGTATAAACAGTACCGGATTCATTTTTGCTGCATACAAATTCCTCATAAATACTGCTGATAAATTCAAGCGGGATTACATCGAATGAATACTGTTTCCATAAAAGCCCCTGCTTTTTCTGAAAATCAAGTCTTCCGGCAATAAAATCGGCAAGAGTTCTAAGATGTTCTTCCTTGACCTGTTTTTTTTCATTATCCCAGCTATCATTATCTCCGGGAAATAAATCTCCGTTAAAACGCTCATTAAGCCAACGAAATAACGAATAGGTATCATTATAATTCAGAAGCAAGTCCTCAAAATTTTTATAAAATTTTGAGATAATACCATATTTCTTCAAAGAAGCAAACTTGGATTCCGATAATGCGGATTTGCCTGATGAATCTTTTCGGTCAATCAGAAATTGAATAAAAATAATCCTTGCCAATAGATCATGACAGACATCTTCATTAAGCTTTTGATCCGTAACGAGTATTTTTCGAACCTCTTTTAAATTCTTCAGAAGCAGACGATCAGCGCATAAATCCCGTTTGAATCGCTGTTTATGCTTTTCAAAAAAGTTTCCGGTAACGAGTTCAATCCAGTGGAGAGACTGAACTGCTTGTTCTGCTAAAGATTTCTGATCTGAAACATCTGCACGAACTTCCTCAATCTCAAAGCTCGGTTTCTTTTCATCCTGATCTTTGGGATGTTCATAGCACGTCCATGCCCTGATCTGATGAGGTTCCAATGTAATCAGCATCGGTGCATGAGAAAAATTCCATACCAATCGGTGAGCCTCTCGAATGATTTCAACTGACACGGGACGGGTAAATTCGCAGACAATGGCAAGCGGAGGAATCGTATCGTTACTTGCCGGATTTCTCGAAAGAATGCCGACTCTGACATCTGTTCCGCTTACCATTCGGCTGAGAGGAATCTGTATCTTACGCTGAACCAGTTCTGCAAGCATACGGGAGCCTGCGCCGGAAGGCTGAAAAATTTCAGCAGGTTCCGGCCATCCGAGTTCCTTGTGAACTTTATCCGACAGGCTATGCTTGAGATTCTGATTCATGTTGGGTTTATTTTCCTGCCGGAGCAGGCGCTGTTGTTGTCTGAAGCCTCAACTGATTTGCCACCATCAGGCTCATCATGTTCATCAGATCGGAAATCGAGGTTGAGGTATTTCCGGCGGCACCTCCTGCCCCCTGACCGCCGATCACCATTTCCGGCACCCATTTCTGTTTGCCCACTTCGGATGCGAATTTGCTCATCACTTCCTTGTAAATATTGAGACGCAATTCTTCCAGATTATCGGCTTTGATCAGCAATTCCCGGCGTTTGGATTCACCTTCTCCGAGAGCGATCTGCTTTAACTTTTCCTGTTCCGCAGATTCGCGATCCAATTTCGCAACTGCAAGCATCTGCTCGCCTCTGACAATAGCCACTTCTTTTTCCTGCTGCGCTTTGGTATTTGCCACAATTTTGATCGTATCGGCTTTGATCCGCTCGCTTTCCTGATCCACCAATGCTTTCTGACGGGCAAGTTTTGCCTGTTCTTCTTCCCGCTTCTGCTCTTCGATAATGCGCTCTTTCTGCTTTTCCGCAATTTCTTTCATGCGGATCGGATCGAGCAGTTCTTCGGGAATGGTGTAGCCTCTGACAAAGGTATTGATAATATTTATTTTTGCCCTATCCCCTTCGATTTTGAGGGATTTGGCAAGCTTATCCTGAAAGGTTTTTCGGGTTTCACCGGTTACGAATTCGGCTGCCCTGAGCATCGAACCTTCCAGCCGGGCAAAAGACCGTGAGCCGGGACGGATGATTTTGCTTTTGATATCATCCATATTTTTGCCCAGAGTTGCCACGACATGAGGCGCATTTTCCGGTAATATCTCATACAGAATAGTTACATCAATGCTTATTTTGAATCCGTCATTGGACAGAAAAACGATATCGTCTTCGAATGTGGTATCGCCCTGATCTTTGGCATACGTCATCTCATATTTCTGCTTGCGGGTTTCCACCGGAACAATATCGTACTCATACGGATTGATATAATACAAGCCCGGCTTCAGATAGCGCTTGCGAACCCCGCGATACGCATCATCCACCAGAAACTGATCATCCGGCGCGGGCTTTCCGGTTTTGGCAATCATCACACCGACAAATCCGTCCGGAATTGCAACGGCTTTGGTGATCTGCACATCGAATTCATACTGATTGATATAATACAAACCCGGTTCGACCACTTCTCTGACAATGCCCTGATAATCGCTGCTGCGATCCACCAGAATATCACCTGCAGGCGGAACTTTGCCCACTTTCCGGGTCAGCACGCCCACATTGCCGGCAGGAATGGCAACCGCATCCACAATCTGCCAATTATAGATGTATGGATGAAGATATTGAATACCCGGCTCCAAAACTTCCCGGATAATCCCGCGAAAATTGCTTTTTCGGGATACCAGAATTTCTCCAGCAGGCGCGGGATCGCCGATTTTGCGGGTCAGCACGCCGACCTTGCCGGGAGGAATGTTGATCGCATCATGAAATTCCACCGTGAAATATCGGGTGTTAATCGGATATGTACCGGGTTCGAGAATGGTTTTGCGGATACCCTTCTCTCCCATTTTAATCAGCTTGCCGGTTTGATCCTCGATCTGATCATCTTCAGCAAGCACCGCATTTTCTTTCAGCTTTCTGCCATCCTGTGCAATCAAAACCCCCACTTTGCCTTTGGGAACAATGGTCATTTCTTCTTTTCTGATATTCATCAGCAGGGTTGTGAACGGAAAAAAATGCCATCCGGGCATCAGAACTTCCCTCTGAACGCCTTTATAGCCTTTTTCCACGATAAAATGACCTTCGGGATCGGTTTTGCCCGTCTTTTTATAGACAATGCCGATATTGCCGGGCTTGATGGATACTAGGCAAAAAGATATATACACAAAAAAAAGAACTCCGTAGATGATCATGGATTTCGGCGCGGATGATGGACGAAACGATCTTAACTGTGCAATCAGATTTTTAGATTTTTCTTCCATAATAATCTCTCCTCTTACTTTTCGAAAGATAATGGCAATCAGTACCGGATTTCTATTGAAATCTACATCAGATCATTTCAGAAATCAATAAAAACCCCGAATAAATTTCTGCAAGAAAAGCTATATCCATTGCACCAGATTATGACCTTCGTATGTGTCTGCCCTGCCTCTGATTGACTTACCGTATGTCTTCTGTTATGTTGTGCTCAGAGGAGATCCAAAAGCAAGAGGAAAAAATATGAATCGTTTCAAAATATGGGGGATCAGCAGCTTGTGTTTTTTGCTGATCGGCTGTAGTTATGATAATTCTTTGCATAAACTTGCCCAGAAAAGCCTGAATTACGAGTTCGAACTGCATCTTTTGGACAGCGGTTTGCAATTTTTTGAGTTGGGAGACATTCAGAAAGCTTCCGAAATTTTTCAGAATCTGATAAACGACTCTGACAATGCCCACATTCGGCGCAAAGCTCTTTATGCGCTTTCCTGTACAAAGCTGCTGTTGGCGCAAAATCAGGAGCAGTTCAGTGATGCTCTTGCTCTTTGGGATAATTGGAGCAAACTTCGCGGCCCCCGGCTGGGTAATGAAGACCCCAGAATGTGCAGCCCGTTATTTCAGAAGGCTATACCGTCCTCTGCCACATTATCCTGTCCCAAAATCGGACAAACAGATATATCCATCGAATCCGATGATTCCGTTGAAGAAGAATTCGAAGAATCCCCAGGGACAATTTCTTCTCATAAACAGGATAGCGGTTCGCAGCCGCCGTCCTGTTACCGGATGCTGAAAAATCGGGAAAAAGAGATCAGAACTCTGAAAGCGACAAATGCCAAAATGAAAAGAGATATTCAGATATTAAAAAATCAGATCAATTCTCTGGAAGCCATTC
>CAZMDM010000033.1:0-3683 GCA_964564775.1 uncultured Desulfonema sp.
ATCCATACGGGATTCTTCTGCCAAAATCCATTGTCCCTTTTTGATCTGAAAATATTCGGGATATACGGATGTGGCATGATAATTCTCAGGCGCTACCCCTGCTTTTTCGACAGACGCGAAGTTGACAACCGGCGAATCTGCAAAATCCGGCTGCGTAAAATCGGGAGGCGTATATACGGGTAAGGAGAATGCCATAATTTTGTTTTCCTTTCGATTCCGCATGACTGCATGATGGAAAATTTTTTTATGCGAAGATAATGAAATATATGCTGCTCCGTAGTCAAGAAAAATATTGACAAATTCCGGATCTCATTCGATAAGATTGCCGATATGAACAAAAAATCTTCCAAAACCGTATTTACCTGTCAGATTTGCGGATATCAGGCGCCCAAGTGGCTGGGCAAATGTCCGGACTGCGGACAATGGGAAAGCTTTGTCGAAGAAGCACAATTTTCTGAAAAGGCACAGAAAAAATCCGCAAGCTTGAAATCTCAGCCGATTCCTCTGGATTCGCCGGATATCGAAGAAGAAATCCGTCTGTTCACCGGCATCGGCGAATTTGATCGGGTACTGGGCGGCGGTCTGGTACTCGGCTCGCTGGTGCTGATCGGCGGTGATCCGGGCATCGGCAAATCCACACTCATGCTTCAGGTGCTTTACGGGCTTGCCCAAAACAATCTCAAAGTCCTGTATGTGTCCGGCGAAGAATCAGTACGTCAGATACGATTGCGAAGCCGGAGACTGGAAACCATATCTCCGGGAATGCTCGTAGTTTCCGAAGTGGATATGGAAGCCGTGCTGGCAATGGTTGAGCATATCAAACCAGATGTGCTGGTGATTGATTCCATTCAGACCATGTACAACGGCGAATTGTCTTCCGCACCGGGCAGTGTCAGTCAGGTCAGAGAATCTGCCATGCGCCTGATGCTCATGTCCAAGCGCACGGGAATACCGACATTTCTGGTCGGTCATGTTACCAAAGAAGGCGCGATTGCCGGTCCCAGACTGCTGGAACACATGGTAGATACGGTCCTGTATTTTGAAGGAGACCGAAGCCATGTCTTCAGAATCTTAAGAGCCGTCAAAAATCGTTTCGGTTCCACCAATGAAATCGGCGTATTCGAAATGAAAGAAAAAGGACTCGAAGAAGTGCCGAATCCGTCTGCCGTATTTTTATCGGAACGCCCTGCCAATGCCCCCGGGTCCGCCGTAACTGCTACAATGGAAGGAACTCGCCCGATTCTTGTGGAACTTCAGGCGCTTGCTTCGGCAACTGCTTTCGGAACTCCGAGACGCACGATTCTGGGACTGGATCATAACCGTGTGTCATTGCTGGTTGCGATCATGGAAAAACAGCTTGGGATGCAGTTGATGGGGCATGATATTTTTATGAATGTCGCAGGCGGTGTCAAAGCAGACGAACCTGCATTGGACATGGGCATTATTGCTGCCATCGCATCGAGTTTTTCGGATCGCCCGGTTGCCGAAGGATTGATTGTTCTGGGAGAAGTCGGGCTGACCGGCGAAGTCCGCGCCATCAGTCATGCCGAAATCCGGGTTGCCGAGAGCAAAAAAATGGGATTCACGCAATGTCTGATCCCCGAAGGCAATCTCAGGCGCATGACCGAGATCAAAGGCATTGATGTCAAAGGGATCAGCACCGTATCTGATGCCTTGGAAGTATTATTTTAAGAACTTACCTTATGCAGTAATTTGATCCGTACATTCCCATACCGTCCGTATTCCCGGTATGCCGTATAACAAGGTTTCTGAAAATTACCGCGTAATGTGATCTGCTGAGAAATATAGTTGAAAATTCACTGATTGTTACGGACAATGCTCCTTACCACAAGGTATCATGCAGCTGTCATCAATCAAGACAATTGACATTTCAAGCTCTGCTCGGTATAAATATGCCGCGTTCAGACAAATCTGAATATTTTCCGATATAACGAGGTTTATGATGAATTGGATGATTCAATATCCGGTATGGGAACTCGAGGCTTTCGGCGGCGGTTTCTGGATCGCTCTGATCGCAACACTTCATGTATATATTGCTCACTTCGCTGTCGGAGCGGGACTCTTTCTGGTACTGACCGAAATGAAGGCGTATCGCGAACAGTCCGATGCTGTTTTGGATTATACCCGAAAACACAGCAAATTTTTTCTGTTACTGACGATAGTATTCGGCTCGGTCTCCGGCGTGGGAATATGGTTCATCATATCCCTGCTCAGCCCTCAGGCAACATCCGTGCTGGTTCATCAGTTCGTCTTTGCATGGGCAACGGAATGGGTATTTTTTCTCGGAGAAATCATCACCTTGTTTGTCTATGTCTATCGCTTCGGAAAAATGGATAAAAATGACCATCTGCGTGTGGGATGGATTTATTTCGGATTCGGGTGGCTGTCGCTGTTTGTCATCAACGGCATTGTGGCATTCATGCTGACACCGGGCAAATGGCTCGTAACCCGCAATTTCTGGGACGGATTTTTCAATCCGAGCTTTCTGCCATCGTTATTTTTCAGAACCGCCATGGCATTCATGCTTGCCGGACTTTTCGGATACATCACCGCAGTTCATATCAAAGAAGATCGCACCAGAGAAAGCTTGACGCGCTACTGCACCTTGTGGCTGGTCATTCCCTTTATTTATCTGATCTTAGCCGGAAAATGGTATGCAGGCTTGATTCCCGAACCTTTTTCGCCGGAAATTCTGCCATTTATCAACGCATTCTTATGGATTTCGCCGATTCTGTTTTTCGGCGGCATTGTGATGACATTCAAAATGCCTGCCAATGGAAAAAAAGTCATCGCCTATTCGTTAGTTGTCATCGGTCTGATGTACATGGGATCATTCGAATGGATTCGCGAAGCCGGAAGACGCCCGTATCTGATTTACGGCTATCTGTATTCCAACGGCGTGTTTGTCAAGGATGTGGATGCGATCAAGCAAAACGGCATTCTGGCATCCGCGAGATGGGCAAAATATCGGGAGATCACCGAAGAAAACAGAACCGAAGTCGGACGGGATTTGTTCAAATTCTCATGCAGTTCCTGTCATTCTATCGGCGGAATGATGAACGATATCCGCAAACATACCGGAAAATACGGCATATTTGCTATGGAAGCTGCATTGGACGGCATGGGAAAATTCAATTCCTATATGCCGCCGTTTCTGGGCAATGAGCAGGAAAAGAAAGTGCTTGCAGAATATATCGTCAAGGTGCTGAATAAAAACGATAAAGAAGAGACAATATCCGTTGCCGCGCCCGATGTTTTGCCGGTCGAAATTCCTGCATTCGATCCCGATAAAGACGAATATGTGCTTCTTGCTTGGAACGGCAAGGGAATGCACTGCATGTCGGATATTGACCGCTATTTCACGCTCGCGCCTGCGGGAAGCGATATTTATGCCATGCTGATTAAACGAAATCCGTCTCCTGAGCGAATCACGGATAATATCGCGATTTCGTATCGGATCGAGGATGGTTTCAACAATGTTTCCGGCAATATGGGCTTTGATAAGAATCTCGATGTGTATGCCGCAACGAAACTGCACGTGATTCCGTATAAAAACAAAGACACATTCAACCCGTATCCTCGGAGGACGATTGAAGCAAAAGATTCGGAGGGAAAGGTTCTTGCGAAAAACAAGATTGAGGTTCCGGTTTCGACAGAACTGG
>CAZMDM010000034.1:0-5651 GCA_964564775.1 uncultured Desulfonema sp.
GATCCGAGATCTTGGCCTTCAGTTCAGTTCTGAGCACAAATCCGTTTTCTAAAATAAATCCGTACCAGCGAAGTTCGTGAATCTGCTCTGTCATGCGCCTGACGCTTTGTGCATTTCTGCCTGTGGCAATCACTATCCGAATCCGCCTGCTGCTCCGCATCAGCAGTTTAGCTGTTCTGCCGCTCAGGTAACGATCCCCCGATCTTCCCCATACTGCAATGGCTTCGGGTTCGGAATGCAGCAGGGTTCCGTCAAGATCAAGCGACAAAACTTCGGTGTTCGAATCGCGATTCATGGATAGTGAACACATCCGGTCATCATTTTCCGATACCTACATCGTGCATCAATTTTTTCCGAATATCTTTGACATCGGGATCATCTTTGATATCTACCAGTAAGCTGCCAACGGATATCCGATTCTGTTCGAGATATGTGAATATTTCGGGTTTGATCGAATTGTATATCCGATTTTCTTCCGATTCCACAAGAATCACAAACGCTGAAAAAAAGATCAGAGCGATCAGCAGATAAACCCCGATACCGCGTAATTTTTCAATGGAAATACCGAGAAAACTATCGAACCATTGCTGATGGATTGCCACACACAATGCAAAGCCGAGAGTTCCCAAAACCCAAATCAATACTGTCCCGCAATTGCTGATTTTCTCATTGTATAACATCAGCAATCCATAGAAATCTTTATGTTTTTCCTGAAAATATAAGTCTTCGCCATTCGGCTTTGCATACGTTACAGTAGGTGTAACCAAGACTTCCATTTTCTGATAATCATGTTCTTCCATAAGCCGGGATCCTTTGATTTGTCTGCGATTATTCAGAATATCGGGACGAAAACGGCTGAGAAGAATTTTCGGGCGTACAGAATCAGTTGATACAGACCTTTCTGACCTGAATCAGATCCGCGTGGCCCCCGAAAACTTTTTCAATGCCATCCTGCTTCAGCGTTCTCATGCCGTCTCTGATAGCCTGCTCTCTGAGTTGTTCTACCGGAGCCTGTTCCTGAATCATTCGTTTCATTTCCCGTGTTCCGAGCAGTAACTCATGAATCCCCATACGTCCGCTGTATCCGGTCTGGTTGCACTTATCACATCCTCTGGGTCTGTTGAGCCTGAGATCATTCGAATATGGATATTTTTCGTGCATTTTGTTCATTTCGAAGTATTCTTTGCCGTATTCTCTGACCAGTTCATCATATTCGTCGTGTGAGGGATGGTATGCTTCTTTGCAGTTTTTACAAAGAGTTCTGACCAGACGCTGTGCCAGAATACACAAGACCGCGTCGGCAAAATTGAACGGATCCATACCCATATCCAGCAAACGGGTTATACTTTCCGGCGCGCTGTTGGTATGCAGAGTAGAGAATACCAAATGCCCGGTCAGAGACGCTTCGATGCCGATATGCGTGGTTTCTTTATCGCGCATTTCACCGACCATGATGACGTCCGGGTCCGCACGCAGAAACGCGCGCATAGCTCTCGCGAAATCAAAGCCGATTTTAGGCTGAACCTGTACCTGACGCAAGCCCCGTTGGGTGATTTCTACTGGGTCTTCAGCAGTCCAGATTTTGGTCTCGGTTTTGTTGATATATTTCAGCGCGGAATGCAGTGTCGTGGTTTTACCAGAACCTGTAGGACCGCATACGAAAATAATGCCATAAGGCTGAGAAATACAATTGATGAATCCTTCGATATTGCGCTCGGAAAACCCCATTTTTTCAATCGGAAGCGGCTCGCCTGCGGCAAGAATACGCATAACGATATCTTCCACGCCGCCCTGAGTGGGAATGGTTGCCACACGAAGTTCGATATCCAGTCCGCCGTATTTTTTGAACTGAATTTTTCCATCCTGAGGCAGACGGCGCTCGGCAATATCCAAGCCTGACATGATTTTGATACGGGAAACAATCGCGGAACGATACACATAGGGAATCCGCATGGGATATTCCCGGCACGCGCCGTCTATGCGGGTTCTGACCAGAACATCCTCTTTGCCGGGTTGAGGCTCGATATGAATATCCGATACCCTGGTTCTGAAAGAATCCATAATGATTTTATTGACCAATTTGACGACAGCGCTGCTCTCCTCATTGACCATTTCGCCGTCTTCTTCGATATCTACATCTGTTTCCAGCCCTTTGAGCAGTTCATCCGAAAGTGCGTCGATATCCACTTCCGGCACATCGCGCTTCTTTTTGCCGGTGAACAGCTCGATAAAATCCAGAATATCCTGCTTCAAAGCAACTTTGAATTCCAGAATATCATTTGGAAACAAAGACTTGATCGAGTCAATTTTACTTAAGTTATGCGGATCGTCTATGGCAATAATAACTTTATCATCTTCACGCCGAAGCGGAACCCAGAAATTGGTCTTTAGAAACGGAATTTTGAGATTTTGCAGCAATGCTGTCGGCGAAGGAAGATTCTGGTCGAAAATAATTCCCTGAACTTCATAGTACTTGGACAGAGATTCGACCACTTCTTTTTTATCGATTTTCATCGTGGTCAGCAGATAGGTTTCAATGCTTTCCCGTCTGGTTTTGGATTCTTCGATTGCTTTGCTGAGTTCTTTCTGGGTCAGCAGATGCTGCTGGAGCAGATAGTTGAATTTGCCGGTTGCCTGCCGCGCAGCCCGTTTCTGATTATACATGGCAATGCCCAGTACTTTTGCCAGTTCTTTGACGGTGTGTGCATCATTTGCGCTGTAAACATCGGCTGTTTTTTTATTGATAAGCTGAATCGCTCCCAGAAGATATTTGTGAAAAAAGATCGGACAGACCAATACCTGCTTTGTTCTGAATCCTGTTTTTTTGTCCCAGCTTCGGTCGAATTTAAGTTCGGGGTCTATCGCACTGACCTCTTTGTCATCATATACATCTTTGATATTGATCAAGCGCTGCTTATGTGCCGAATAACCGGCAATACTGTTGGGCGATACAGGAATACGGATTTCGGCAATTTCATCCCCGGTTTTGATTTTGGACACCAACTCCCGTTTCACACCGTCAATCACATAAATTGTGATTCTTTCGGATTCGAACAGGTCAGAAACATCCTGCTTGAGATTGATCAGAATATCGTCCAAATTACGTGCGGCCTGGATTTTATTGCTGATTTGCTGGAATTTGATCCGAAATGCCACTTCCGGCGGAATCGCAGCCGCCTTCGCAACAGACGGAACAGCAGTTCCGGGCTTTTCTTTTCTACTATCGTCCGAAGTTTTGGATGACGGTTCTGGAGTCAGCCCGGGCATTTTCAGATGCGTAACCGGTGTACTGGTCAGTTTGATGCTGGTGGTCTTAAATTCTTCTTCTTTTTTGCTCATCTTGCAACATACCGAAATTCAAAGGTTGGTGGTTATCCGTCGGTGTCTCTGTCCTGTTCGTTCTGCCATGATTCGTATAGTTTCCGACATCCTCCTCCGATCAGAAGAATCCCTATCAGATAAAAACAGAAACGGATAAAGGGCATAATTGTCGAAAACTGCTGAATTTCTTCAATCTGAGGCATGACCTGCGGTATTCTGAAGAAAACACCGATACCTGCTAGCAACAGCGCTCCGCCCCAGATCCGCTTCAGAATTTTTTTATTGTCAGACATCAGAATATACCTCTCTTTATAGGAAAGTGTCAAATGGTTCGCACGTTCAGTGCTTGGAATATAGCATACAAACCTTAGAAAATTCAATATTTCTGATTTATTTTTCCGAGAGGATCAGGAAATACCGATCTCATATCCGGCGGAGATCAGGTTGTGTCTGATTTCGTGAATATGATCGAACCCTCGAGTTTCAAGCTCCAGTTCGACGCAGGTAATATTGAGCGGGAGTTCTCTGACATTGCGGTCATGATAAATATGAAGCACATTGGCTTTGGCACGGGCAATGACGGCAAGCAGTCCGGCAAGAGAACCGGGTGTATCGCTCAGCCGTACATAAATCCTCATAATTCTTCCGTTATTGAGCATTCCTTTGCTGATGATGCGCCCCAGAAGCGGGCTGTCCACATTTCCGCCGCTGATGACCAGAACGATTTTTGCGCCGGAAGCCATTTTTACAGAAGCGTTCAGCAGAGCGGCAAGGGCTACGGCTCCCGCGCCTTCTGCCAGAACTTTCTTGCGTTCCAGAAGCATCAGCAATGCTGCGGCAATAGAGTCTTCTCCGACCAAGACGATTTCATCCACATATTGCTGAATCAGATCGAAATTGAGTCTGCCCGGCTGTTTGACAGTAATGCCGTCGGCTATCGAAATTTTCGAGTCTATGCGCGTAGCTTCTCCTTTCTGGCGGGAATGATACGCGGATGGACACGCGGCAGCCTGAACCCCGATAATTTTAATATCGGGTCTGCTCAGCTTTGCGGCTGCCGCAATTCCCGAAATCAGCCCGCCGCCGCCGATGGGAACCAAAATCACATCCGCATCACTCAGTTCTTCCAGAATTTCAAGTCCGATACTTGCCTGACCCGTAACAATATCCTCATCATCAAAGGGATGAACAAAGGTTTTTCCCGATTCTGCAAGTTCTTTGGCTTTCTGAAGGCTTTCTTCAAGACTCTGACCATACAGCAGCACTTCTCCGCCGTAATTTTTGGTGGCTTCCTGCTTGGAAATCGAAGCCCATTCCGGCATCACAATAGTCGCATGAATGCCTGCCTGACTTGCGGCAAGTGCAACCCCCTGAGCATGATTGCCCGCAGATGCCGCAACCACGCCCGAACTGCCGATTTCAGCCTGACGAGCCAGCAATTTGTATGTTGCCCCGCGAATTTTAAATGAACCGGTGCGCTGAAGATTTTCAAGCTTTAGATAAATATGCGCGTCGAATTTTCTGCTGATGGTCGGTGAATATACCAAAGGTGTTCTGAGAACCTTTTGCCGGATCATGTCTGCGGCTTTATGAATATTTTCCAAAGAAATCATAGCTTATTTCAGTTCTCCGGCTTGAATGAGATGTTCCAGAAATTTTTCGGCATCGCCGATAGCACCGAGTTTGGAATAAATCACTTTGTGGGTGCTGTTTTTGATACGGATTGCAAAAAAATACGGCGTTCTGACTTCAGCGACCAGTTTATGTACTACAAAATCGGGATCGGGAAAAAGCGGAAATTTTATGTCATAGCTTTTTTTGAAATACTCGGTTTCGAATTCCGAATTTCCGACTCCGATGCCGATCAGCTTTATACGATCCTTCAAGTCTTTCCGGTTTTCAATTTTGCGATACAAGTCATTGATGTTGGGCGCTTCTTTCTGACAATGCGGGCAGTACATACTGAAAATCTGAATAATTGCGATATCTGCCCTGATCTGAGCCGGACTGAAAACATCCTTTTGCGTCAGTCCGAGATATGCCCGATGTTCCGGGGTTTTGGGCAAAGGCAGCCGGATATCCGGCAATGTCGCACCGACTCCCGGAGGTTCGGAAGCGGCAAATACAGAGATTGCCGGGATCAGCAACACTGTCAGCATTAGGGTAGTCAATATTTTCATACTCAGTTCTCCTTCGGAGATGAATCAAGCTCGGTAATTTTTAAAATGCTCAAACCTCATTTCTTACGGTGCTTTTTCTTCCGCATTCTGAATTTTTTCAGATAGGCATCGATTTCTTCGGGTCTGACCCCTGCGAGACGTTCTTCGGGT
>CAZMDM010000035.1:0-3901 GCA_964564775.1 uncultured Desulfonema sp.
GTCATTTATGTATCTCATGCCCGAAGAATATGAGCGCATCAGAGTATTATTCGATAAAAACCAGCAACAGCATGAAGATTATATAGAAACCGTCAGAGTTTTTCTCAAAGAAAAAATGGAAAAGGCAAATATAGCCTGTGAGGTATCAGGACGTTACAAGCATTTTTACAGCATTTACCATAAAATGAAGCGTCAGAATCTGGAATTCGAAGATGTATATGATGTGATTGCCTTCAGAATCGTGTTGAAAACCGATGATCCCGGTGCTTGCTATGTGGCACTGGGACTGATTCACAATATGTGGAAGCCGGTCGGAGGCAAGCTCAAAGATTATATCGGAAATCCCAAACCCAATGGCTACCAGTCTATTCACACTACCGTGTTCGGTGGACACGGGGAACGGGTGGAAATTCAGATCCGCACCAAAAAAATGGACGAAGTTGCCAAATCTGGGATCGCGGCTCACTGGAAATACAAAGAGGGCAAGCCCACGGATGAAGAACTTCAGCATACCTTTGCATGGCTTCAGAATCTGATCGAGAATCAGGAACATACCAAAGACCCCAAAGAGTTTCTGCAAAATGTCCGTCTAGATCTGTTTCCCGAAGAAGTTAATGTATTCACCCCCGGCGGAGAAGCAAAAACCCTTCCCAAAGGCTCGACTCCGGTGGATTTTGCCTACCACATTCATACCGAAATCGGGCATCAGTGCACAGGCGCCAAAGTTAACGGACGCATTGTTCCGATCCGATGCGAGCTTCAGACCGGCGATGTGGTCGAAATTCTGACCACCAAAGGACATCATCCCAGCAAAGATTGGCTTTCATTTGTCAAAACTGTCAAAGCCAAAAACCGGATCCGGCAGTGGATCAAAGCAGAGGACAAAGAGAGAAGTATTTCTCTTGGCAAGGAAATGTGCGAAAAAACCTTCCGAAAACACAGGCTTGGTTTCAACACACTGCTCAAGTCCGAAGAAATGAGCGGCATTCTTGCGGATTTCGGATTCAAAAACACGGATGATCTGCTTGCCAGTGTGGGATACGGCAAAATCACCCCTTTGCAGTTGGTTCGCAAATTTTTGCCGGTCGAAACCGAAGCTCAAAAAACCGACCCCCCCTCAATCTCGGATAAACCTTCGGATAATACTAAGAAAACCAGCGGAGTGCAGGTCAAAGGTCTGGGCAATGTGATGATCCGATTCGGAAAATGCTGTCAGCCTCTTCCCGGAGATGAAATCATCGGCTACATCACGCTGGGTCAGGGGATCACGATTCATCGGGCAGATTGTGCAAACCTGCTTCAGATGAATCCCGAAAGACAGATGGAAGTGGAGTGGAGTTCCTCGGAAGAAGTTACCTATCCAGCGAGAATCCGGCTACGCTCTCGCGACAAAGTGGGCTTGCTGGCAGAACTGACCAAATATATCAGCAATCACGGCATCAATATTCTTGCCATCAACAGTGAGCTGACACCGGACGGTATTGCCGAAGCGGTTCTGACGATTGCGGTCAGAGACAGCGCTCACTTAAAACAGGTCATTTCTGCCATCAAAAAAATGAAAGAAATCATCGAAGTGGTTCGCCTGGACAGTTGAAAATCCGAATCCGGCACAAGAAGAAATTCGCCCTCTCATGCCGATTCGGGTGAAATTATGTATTGTTATCACAGTAGCCGCAGTCAGCCGAGCATTCCTCAGACGCTTCATTCCAACTGCAGATACCGTCTCCGTATCCGAGTGCATTCAATTGGATCATGTAGGAAAATATATCCTCCCACCCTAAGCTGTTGACACATCCCTCAGAGCATACCGCGCTGACATCGCTCGATATATTGTTGTTGAAATATCTCGGATCGTAGTTGCTGAAACAAGGATATTGACCAGCCGCTTTATAGCAGATATTTCGCTCGATAAGATTGCCGGTTTTACTGCTGTAATGTCCCACAATACCTGCAAAATCTCCGACAACAATAATATAGTTGTCCTGCACTTTGTGCGGATTTTTGTCATTTCCCGGCTCAATATCAATCGAACCGTAACCGCTTGATCTGGCAGTTTCATTGGCAAACAAATTTTTCAGTACCGAAATATTCTGAAAATCTCCCAGCATCACATGCCTGTATCTGCCGTTGAGAACCGCATTGTTCTCGAATACAATATATTTGCCGCCGTATTTGTATGAGCCGAGATAGACTCCTTCGGCAGCCTGCTTATCTCCCAGATCGAAGATCAGACCTTCTATGATTGTGAAATCATCGAATATTTCGATATTCCCCGTAGCGGATATTGCAAATCCGGTATAAATGCCGTTCACTTTGGGAATGCCGCTATATCTCTGGGACAGCGGTGTTCGGATGTGGATAAATCTCTGTTTATCGGTTTTCCACCCGTCTATCCTGAACGCGTCTTTCAATCCTTCGGACCAATCGTTATAGCAATTGACGATTACAAGCTTATCCGCACAGACCAGATCGCCTTTCTGACAATTGCCGAAATTGATTCCGCCAAAATCTGCCTGCCATGCGGATAATGAGGTATAGCAATTTTTCAAGCCGCTGCAATTTTTTCGGATTATGCTTTCGAAGATTTCTGCGGTGCAGGTTCCGCAGTCTGACGGACAATTTGAACAGACTTCGCCGGTTTGGCAGACTCCGTCTCCACAATACGATACTGTCTTCAGCATCTGACAGGCATTGCCGATACCGTCATGGTCGCTGTCTTTCTGGTCCGAATTCCGAATTTTGGGGCAGTTGTCCTTGCAATCCAGCACGCCGTCTTTATCCATATCCGTATCGGGAACACCACAACCGCATATTCCTGGCTCGGTTTTATTCGGATCATTCGGACACTTATCTCTGCTGTCTCCGCAGTTTGCGCTGCAATCTCCGGGACACGAAGTACAGGTTTCCGTGCCGTTGCAGGTTTTATCTCCGCAAATCGGCGTCTTATTGTTTTCAACAACCGTGATCGAAAAATGTTTGCTGTCGCTGTTTCCGTTACTGTCTGTTGCGGTAATTCCGAAGGTGTAGGTGCCTTTCAGCCCTGCAATTCCGCTGATTTCTCCTGTTCCCGGATTGAGAGATAGCCCGCTGGGTAGGCTTCCTTCTGCCAATGCAAATCTTATCGGAGACTTGCCGCCGGCAACATTCAGAAAAGTCGAATAATACAAGCCCTGATATGCATCAGCAAGTTCGCTTCCCATGAATCTGAAAGTTCCGCTCTGAACTTCCGCTTCGATATTCAGATATATCTGGTTGCTTCTCAGCAGCCATCCGTGAATCTTGCTGTGGCTGTTCGGAAACTGTCCTTCGATAAACGACAGAGGAGATCGGGTTTTCAGATCCGTGTAGCCGTCTCTCAGAACAATCTGACCATTCGTATCGCTGATTCCTCTTCCAGAAGACGCGTGATAAAATATGGTATCTCTGAATGCCTGTCTTGCTTTTTGCAGATAACGTTCATCACCTGTCAGCTTGTAGGCATACGCAAGCAGATCTGCCCAGAATGCGGTCTGAATCGGTGCTGCCTGATACGCTCCTTTGATATCATAATATTCGGATATCCCGACTTCGATGACTGTTTTTCCGACATACCGCATCAGTGTCTTGAATCCGTCAGGATCATCTTTATGCCATGTATAAGTACATTGCAGAGGAAGATATTTCCCGCCGCTTCCTGATATTCCTCCGAACAGCATTCTGTCTGTGGTAAAATTCGCCATTCTGATCAGAAGCTGCTTCAGTTCCTCATCCTGAGTCTCATAATGAATAAGCGCCATCGGCTCCATCGAATACATCCACATCACAGCCGGCTGAGTCGAATCATTCAGAGGCTGACTCTGATCACTGCCGCCGCTGCCGAAATATCCCAAGCCACCGATCTGCTGTTCTCTGTATAACAATC
>CAZMDM010000036.1:0-5539 GCA_964564775.1 uncultured Desulfonema sp.
CAGCGCGACATCGTAAGGTCGCTTAAACTGACCGTTTTCGGTTCCGAGATATCCCCATGCTGCCATAAAAACGCCAGTGCTGTCGAACTTCTGAACGCGGTGATTATCCGTATCTGCCACATAAATATTGCCCGAAACATCTGCTGCAATGCCGTGAGGCTGATTGAACTGTCCTGTCGAAGTTCCGACAACCCCCCATTTCAACACCATTGTCGGAGGAGTTTCTGCCCGCGCTGCATCCGGCATGGCAGGCACCATCCATAAACATAGAATCAATATAAAATACAATCGCCTGTATAGCATAATAGGCTTCTCCCATATCTGATGGTTTGCATTGAGAAAGAAGAATACGCATTCTATGCAGAATAGCTTGAAGATGCAGCAGGGTCAAGAAATAACTGCGATTCCTGTTCTGAAGATATGACGGATATACTGATTTATTTAGATTTTAATAAATAAATTCAAATACTTTTCAGATATACGCTCTGTCATAAAAGCTATGATTGACGATACACCGCATCAATTTCCCGGCAGGCTTTGTCAAATGTTTTTCGACTCAGATAAGACAAGCCTGCTTTTTTGCCCACAGACCAGCCCACATCAAGCGCGATCTGCCATGGCGAAATTCTTCTGACCCACAGATACACCTTCAATGGCCACTTGAGCCAGCGATAGGCTTTACCCGCGTTGGCAATCACCTGTCTGACCGGCGCGGGCAGCAGAATATCCGTCAGATTTTTTGCCTGATACAGGGTATAGAGGCGGATCTTGTAAAATCGTCCCAGAAGCGGATATTCCTCGCCTTTCAGAAACGCGCTGCTCCATGCCCGGCAACGCTCCAGCAACATAGCAACACGGGCTTCCTCCAAAGGATTTTCCGAGTCAGGAAAATATTTTCGAGAAATATGACAAGCTGCATCATACACCGCAGTTTTCCACTGCTCAAACGTAGGGTCTGAAAATATCAGCGAGCGAAGATTGGTAAATCGTTCCCGAATTTCCGAAATATAGGGATCGGATTCGGAACTATCCCGATCTTCGAAGTTTTCCAACGCCTCCAGCCCTTCTTCCAATATTTTACTCTCATCTTCGGCTGCCGATCTTGTCTCGATATCATAGGCATTGAGCGCCAATCTTCCGAAAGACAGATAGATATCTGCCATCAGACATTTGATCAGAAGCATCAGTGTCAGGTGTCTTGACAGATAGGCAAGCCATGAGAAAGGATCGGGCAGGATGAACAGCCTCAGCAATAAAAAGCGATGAACATTGACGCGATGCCGGAGATACCAGCCTCCGAGCCGGGATTCGGCAAATTTCCGATACCAGCGATAAGATTCTTTCAGATGGCGGATTCTCAGTTTTCCGATTTTTTCAAAACCGGGGCGCTTGAGGATACTATCAAACTGATTCAATGACATATCAAGACTTTGAAGCAGAGAGCCGATTCGGATACGAAGTTCGGGACGTTCTGCATCAGGATAATAACAGGCTGCTATTGCAATGATATATTGCGGAATATTGCGAAGTTCCTCGATGTCGGGAGAAGAGTCTTCAAATATGTTTCGGCATTTTTCTTCAATAATATAAATTCCTTTGAGCCGCGCCGCGCTTGTACTTGTCTCTTTTCCTGTCAGGGCTTTCAAATCTTTTTTCAGGGCTTGCTTCCATCTAAAAATGCTTCTGAATCGGAACAGAATGGTCGCTATGACGCATAAAGCGCTGACAGAAAGACTTGTCCAAATAATTTTCAATATCAGTGTATAAATTTCTTGATTCACAGCTATTATCTCCATATCGTCATACAGTGAGCGTATCCGAGCAAAAATCGGAGATACGGATAACAGAATATAGTATCAAATATTTTTTGCTTGACAAATTTTTTTTCTTATTTAAAATAAGAATCATTCCTGATAAAAATAACCCACAACCTTTCCACGAAGGGAGGATATCATGCCAGAGAAAAAAGCCGTTACAGACGCTGAAGAGTCCAAGGCAAAAACCGTGAATCCCAAAGATGTTACGATTTGTGATGCCACCATCCAGATGCTTGAAAAAGCCAAAAGAGACGGAGTTGAAACCGCTTTTGATCGTGCGATGAATATGAAAGCCTGTCCGATCGGTGCGGAATCCGCGTGCTGCAAGCATTGTGCAATGGGTCCCTGTCGTCTGAATGCCAAAGACCCTTACGGCAAAGTCGGCGTATGCGGCGCGACCATTGATACGATTATGTCCCGTAATTTCGCAAGAATGGTAGCTTCCGGCTGTGCGGCGCATACGGATCACGGTATGGCAATGCTCGATCTGTTCCGTGAAGTCGTCAACGGCAAAATTCATGACTATAAAATCAAAGATGTTCATAAATTGGAACTGGTTGCAAAAAGCCTGAATATCGAAACTGAAGGCAGAACTGTTCAGGATATTGCAACCGATGTGTATAAAGAACTGGAACGCACTTATGTGCAGGTAGAAGGCGAAATTCCGTTTGCCAGCCGCGTTCCCCAGAAGACTCTGGAAACTTGGCGCAAATACGACATGGTTCCCAGAGGTGCGATGCGAGAAATCATGGAACTGATGCACCGAACCCACATGGGCGTGGATCAGCACTATGAAAATATCACCAAACAGTTCACTCGAACCGCGTTGGCAGACGGATGGGGTGGCTCGCTGGTGGCTACGGAAATTTCCGATATTCTGTTCGGAACGCCGTCTCCGGTCGCTGTCGAAGTCAACATGGGGGTTCTGAAAAAGGATTATGTGAACATCATCGTTCACGGGCATGAACCCAACATGTTCGAGTCCATGCTGGAATCCGTCAATACACCGTCTCTGATTCAGGCAGCAAAAGATGCAGGCGCTCAGGGTATCATATTGGCAGGCATGTGCTGCTCCGGTGCGGAAATGATGTCCCGTCACGGTGTTTCCCATGCAGGCAACTTCATGTCAACGGAAGCGATTCTGGTAACCGGCGCGGTGGATGCGATGTGTGTGGATATTCAGTGCATCAAGCAGGGGCTGACCAAAGTTGCGGATTGTTACGGCACACCGCTGATTACCACCAATGTCCGATGCCATATCGAAGGCGCGACACACATTCAGTTCCATGAGCATGATCCCAGAGCCTGTACCGATGAAGTGGTGATCCGGGCAATCACCCGTTTCAAAAATCGCACCGCAGCGGTCGAGATTCCGAATATCCGCAATATCGGTATTCACGGATTCTCTTTTGAGTACATCAACTACATGCTGGGCGGCACTTTCAGAGGTTCTTACACGCCGCTCAATGACAACATCATCAACGGCAGAATCAGAGGCGTTGCGGGTGTGGTCGGCTGTACCAATCCGAGAGTGAAGCAGGACTGGGTGCATCTGGAACTGGTCAAAGAACTGATCAAAAACGATGTTCTGGTATTGCAGACCGGATGTTCGCAGGTAACGCTTGCCAAAGCCGGAATGCTGACACCGGAAGCCGCACATCTGGCAGGACCTGGACTCAGAGAGGTCTGTGAAACGGTCGGTATGCCGCCGATTCTGGGCTTGGGTTCCTGCGTGGACAACAGCCGCATTCTGATCGCCGCTTCCGAAATGGTGAAAACCGGAGGACTGGGCAACTGTCTGGCTGACCTGCCGGTTGCCGGTGCCGCGCCCGAATGGATGAGTGAGAAAGCCATCAGTATCGGTCAGTATTTTGTCGGCTCAGGCGTCTATACGGTCTTCGGCGTAACCTTCCCGGTTACCGAGAAAACCAAATTCCATGATCTGCTGTTTGACGGCTTGGAAAAATGGGGCTTGGGCAAATGGGGATTTTCGGCTGATCCATACCAAATGGCAAAAATGATGATTGCCCATATTGACAAGAAGCGCAAAGCTCTGGGCATTGACAAATCCAGAGAACGCAAATTGGTGGATATGGCATCGAGACGGGAAATGGCTGCGTAAGCAAACCACATATTGAATCACAAGACCTCCGGGGCGGAATGCTTCGGAGGTCTTTTATTGATATTGATAAAATATAGTATAATATTCAAAATTTATCTTATACTTTATCATGTTCAGCTATCGTTTCCGCGAAACGAGATCGGGTTTCTTCCGAGCTTGCCAGCATCATGAAAAAAGCAAACACTATTCCCGGAAAAACATGCAGCAGAAGCCGTTTATAAGATGTTTCGATGTGAAGCACAATATTTTTCGGCGTGGTAATATAGACCATGAAATAACCGATTAAAATCAGTATAATAGCAATCCACGCCGTGCGGATACTGAGATTACAGCGCTTTTTTCGTGAAAATCCGAGCAGAAATATTGCTGCGGGAAATAAAAGAATTTCCCATCTCAGCATCTTTACCGCTAAAACCATATAATATTTCAACGTGATCCTATAACGTGAAATATCAGTCAGACGCTGCAAGGTTGCCGCACCTTGTCCTGATACCAGATCATTTGGCGGTGCCAATCGGATTTTGTAAAATGCGATCATCAGCAGAATCGGCAGAAATCCCATCATAAACCATTTTATTTCAGATATATAAGCTTTGAATCCCTTTGCCGGAATAACGATGATGGCTCGGCTGAGAATCATACACAGCATAATCAGCAAACCTTCGTTTTTCATCCACGCACAAAAGCCGGTACTCATGCCTGCGAATATGGCAAATCTGTGAGTATCATCGGTACTGCTGCTGTCTTCGAGTGCAAAAAATATCAATGTTGACAAAACCATACATCCCAAAGGCACATCTGCATATTGCCATACAGACTGCACGATAAAATACGGTGCAGCAATCAGCATCAATGCTGCCATAGCGCCGTGCAGTCGTCCTTTGAAATGGGAAATCGAAGAATAGATCAGAGCTATCGTTGTCAGAGAAAATAACAGCGCAATAGCTGCCGGAATCCGCACGCTTTCCTGTCCGAAATATGTCCATGCTCTGGCAATCGTGCCTGACAATAACAGCGGATAATCCGTATGCGGATAATGGGTATAATGGGCATAAATTTCTTTCCACTGCTCGCCGAGCCTGAAAATAAATCTCGCTCTCATATTCCAGATTGTCCACGCATCCCATGCGCCGTGAGGAAGATACAAATGTTTGACAACAAAAGCTGAAATGCTAGATATCAGCGATATTCCCAAGGCAGGCAGAAACGCGGCGGCATACAATTTTCGCTCTGTCAGCATATCCGTATTTTCAGGCATCGATACCGGTTCTTTCCGAATCATAACAGCAAATATCATGGCAATCCCGGCGAATATTGCCATTTCGCTTATCTGATATGCAATATTCGGAGAACCGAAGATATTCAATCCGATAATAAAAAATGTGCAAGACGTCAAACCAGCTGCCAATCCGACCGATAAACTCAGTTTTAACAAGAAATTCGGACACTTTGCTTTTGAAAGCATGAGATAAACCGCCAATATCGGTATCAGAACGGAAATGCTCAGTAGCATTATGGAACTCTCCTTTAAGGATTTTAACGCTATAGCTTTTTGTCAAACTGAATCGTCAGTTGGAAATCCCCCGACTCCGGGTCCCGC
>CAZMDM010000037.1:0-17751 GCA_964564775.1 uncultured Desulfonema sp.
ATACCCGGATGGCTTCCGTGTCCGCACGCTCTTTGGTCATTACCCGGATTTCGGTTTCCATAGAGCGGGACAAGAGGCGTTTGTAAGCATCTTCAACCGCTTCCTCCACCTGCTTGGAATCCTCGCCCGAACCTTTGACAAACAAGGCTTTGAGCAATAATATCGCATCTTCTTCCGGCGGCTGAATGCTGAGATTGAGCATATCTTCTTTTTCACCGCGCCGCATTGCCAGAATCCGGTGAGAAGGCGCATTGACCACCGATTCTTCCCAGTCAAAGTAATCCTTGTATTTCGCACCTTCTGCTTCTTTTCCGGCAGCCACCGTGCTTTTGAATTTTCCTTTATTGGCAAACAATTCCCGCAGCTTTGCCCGCGCCTGCTCATGTTCATTGACCATTTCCGCGATAATGTCTCTCGCGCCGGACAAGGCATCTTCAACAGATTCAACCCCTTTTTCCGTACTGACAAACGAGACAGCAGCTTCAGCCGGATTGACGCCGGTCTGCTCGAAAATCAGCAATGCCAGCGGTTCGAGTCCTTTCTCTTTGGCAATAATGGCTCGGGTGCGGCGTTTCGGCTTATAGGGCAGATAAATATCTTCCAACACTGCCATGGTTTCGGCAGCCAGAACTTTTTCTTTCAACTCATCGGTCAGATGACCGTGCTGTTCCAACGATTTTAAAACCGTATCTTTGCGCGCATCCAACTCGAGCAGTTGCGCCAAGCGATCCCGGATATTGGTAATTGCCACTTCATCCAGACTGCCGGTGGCTTCTTTGCGGTATCTCGCAATAAACGGAATAGTTGCGCCGTCATTCAGCAGCATGGCAACCGCACCGATCTGCGCATCTGTAATATTCAATTCTTTCGATATTTTGGAAATATGTGCTGCATTCATCGCAAATAACTATTTGCTCCTTTTTTCAGGGGTAAGAATTACGGAAAAACCTTCTTTGGAAGATTCGTGCGTTACCATATATGGACGATTCGGAAACGTATCTAAAACAATCCGAATATTCGGCGATCCTGACGTGGGTTTGCCGATTCGGATTCCTGTCAGCAGATGTCCGTTGACTTTGATCGAAGAGCCGATATTCTGAGAAACGCTCACGCCGGAAAAATCACAGATTACTTTCGGAATCGCTTCTTTCAACACATTGATCTTCGGGACAACTGCTTCACTCATCGCGAAAACCACTCTTTCTTCGCCGCCCGGCATGACAGTTGCCCGAATTTGGCTGATTTCCCGAATCGTTTTGGGTTTTGCAGCTTCTTTAACCGGCGCTTTATCCGATGATTTTGCCGGAGCCTTTACCGATGGTTTATCCGATGCCTCAAAAATACTCCAATGTCCCCATCCGGTCTTTCCGTCTGCGGTGCGGATATGATACCACTCGCTTTTATTTTCGATCCCAGCGACCTTATCGCCTTTTTTCAGTGAAAATGCCAACTCGGCAGTCATGGACGGGGTTTTGCGAATCCGTCCCACCGATGCGGCGATGGTCATTTTTTCAGGTTCTTCGGATTCGGCTTTCCTTTCAGGTTCTTTGATTTCTTTTTTCACCGCTTCAGCAGTCGGCTTCTGAGGCTTTTCCGATTCCGCCCGGGCTATTTCCGGTAATTCGAATATTTTTCTCAAGGCTCGCTTCAGTTCATCGCCGTCTTTTGCCGGAAAATATGTTCCTCCGCCTGCTTTTGCCATGCAGGATAATTGGCTGCCTTCGTCTTCCTTAATATCGAATCCGATAGTATGAAGCCCGAACTTGATGCCTTGTTTTTTCAAATCAGAAACCGTCTGACACGGGTCTTTTCTACAATTTTCCTGACCATCGCTGATCAGCACGATCATGCTTTCTTCGGATTGCCCTTTCAGTTTTTCAGCAGCTTTCTGAAGCGACAACGATATGGCGGTCATACCTTTGACTCTGATACTTTCAAGCTTCTGGACAAAGAGCTTTTTATCCAAAGGATTCAACGCAATCACTTCATCCACATCATTGCAATCGCCCTGACGATTCTGCCCGTACACCACAAGTCCGGCTTTGCTTTCCGCAGGAAGTTCTTTGATCACACTGCCCAATGCTTCTTTGGCAATTGCAATTTTGCTTCTGCTTCCCAACTGGCTTTCCATACTGCCGGAAGCATCGAAAATAAAGATCACATTGCGTTTCCCTGCTGCAAATCCCGTGCTGTGTATCGCCAAAATAAGCGCTATGACTGTGAAAACAGCCCCCAATTTTTCTGCATATTCGGACATACCGGTATCTCCTCTTTTTCAATGAAATTTTTGTCAAGAATACGGAAATATGCGCGGAGAATCAACAGAAAAGCGCACTGATTTCATTTTGCCTTTTTCAGTATTCCCGCTATTTCCTTTCCGAAAGCCTGAAACTGCCATAGCTTTAATTCCTCAATAGATTCAAGCTCTTTTTCATTTCGCGGATGGCTCATAGCAATGGCATTCATCAGCGATTTGGTACAGACCAGCGCAGGATCGATTCCGAGAGCTTTTGCTGTATCATCGCGCCATTGCTTGAGAATTTTGATGCGTTTGGGAACTTTGGGCGGAATCACCGGCGGTTTTTTCCGGGGATATACCGGCAGTTCGGGATCGGGAACCGCCATGCCCGCTTTCACTGCCGCTATGATGTCAGCACCATACATGGTAATCTGTTTGGAACTCAGTACATGGAGACTTTTCAGGCGTTCAAGCGTGGTCGGTCTGATCTTGATAATTTCCAGCAGAGATTCATTGCCAAAGACTTTGAACGGGGGTCTGTCTTTTTTCCGAGCAATTTCTTTGCGTAAATGAAGCAATGCTTCCAGAATCGCAAGACTTCGGGGACGCAGACGCCCTGCTCCCTTGAATTTCATAAACAGAGGCTCGTTGTCTTCAGATACGGAGTTTCTGACCCGGCTTAAAATGGCGCACTCTTCTCTTACCCATGACAGACGCTCTTTGGCTTCGAGTTCCTGCTCAAGCATATCTGCCAACGGAATCAGGTAGATCACATCCGATACCGCATATTCCATCATTTCATCGGGCAGAGGTCTTTCGGACCAGTCCCGTTTCTGGTATTTTTTATCCAGCATCACGCCGAATCGCTTATGAATCATTGCCTCGAGACTGGTTTCAGGTTCTCCCAGAAAGCGGCTGGCAAGCTGGGTGTCGAACAGATTGACAATTTCGATTCCGAAATCCCGGTACAGCGAGCGCACATCAAAATCCGCTCCGTGAAATACTTTTCGGATATCGGGATTGGAAAACATGGGTTTCAGCGCGGACAGATCATGAACAGCCAGAGGGTCAATGATCGCGCAGGATCGGGAAGTCTGCATCTGAATCAGGCAGACTCGCTCCCGGAAATGGAACATGGAATCCGCTTCCACGTCAACGCCGACAGCCTGCTCTGTCTCCAGCGTTTTGGCAAATTCGTTCAGCTCGGATATCGTTTGAATCAGAAGAATATGACGATCTTTCATTTTTTTCTTGACCCGTAAAGAGTTTAAGGTCTAGACTCTGCCTTTGACTCTCAACTTTTTCAATTTTTGGTGATGATAATGATTCATATAACACTTCCTGACGGCAATATAAAGGCTTTTGAACATCCAGTAACAGGTTTTGATGTGGCAAAAAGCATTTCCGAAGGACTTGCGCGCAATTGTGTGGCAATGGAGTTGGACGGAAATCCGAGAGACTTAAACGCTCTGATCGAACATGATGCCAAACTGCGTCTGATTACCACGACAGCCCCCGAAGCGATTCACATTTTGAGACACAGCGCGGCACATGTCATGGCGCAGGCAATTCTGCATCTGTATCCCGACGCCAAACTGACCATCGGTCCTGCGGTGGATGACGGATTTTATTATGATATTGATATGGGACCGGTGTCTGAAGCAGATTTTCCCAAAATCGAAGCGGAAATTCAGAAGATCATCAAAGCAAAGCTTCCGTTCAAACGCCGTGAAGTATCCAAAAGCGAAGCAATGGAATTTTACAAAAATGAGCCGTATAAGCTGGAAATGCTTTCGGAACTTCAGGACGGAACGATTTCGTTTTATGAGCAGGGCGATTTTACGGATTTATGCCGAGGACCCCATATTCCCCATACCGGCTTTATCAAAGGCATCAAGCTGATGAAGGTTTCCGGTGCGTACTGGCGCGCGGATCAGAGCAAAGCCCAGTTGCAGCGCATCTACGGCACCGCGTTTTACAGCAAAAAAGAGCTGGACGATTATCTGTATTTTATCGAAGAGGCAAAAAAACGCAATCACCGGAAAATCGGCGCAGCTTTGGATTTGTTCAGTTTTCACGATGAAGCTCCGGGGATGCCGTTTTTTCACGCCAAAGGCATGGAAGTCTGGAATGCGCTGCTGGAATACTGGCGTGAAGAGCATCGGGCTGCCGGATATGTGGAAACCAAAACACCGATCATGCTGCATCGGGCGTTATGGGAACGCAGCGGACACTGGGAAAATTATCGGGAAAATATGTACACTTCCAGCATTGACGAGTTCGATTATGCCATCAAACCCATGAACTGTCCCGGCGGAATGCTGCTGTATGCGACAAAACCTCATTCTTACAAGGATTTGCCGTTACGAGCCGGAGAAATCGGGCTGGTGCATCGGCATGAGTTGAGCGGAGTGTTGTCGGGCTTGTTCCGAGTCCGGGCATTTCATCAGGACGACGCGCATATTTTTATGATGCCGGATCAGATCGAATCCGAAATTCTGGGTGTGCTGAAATTGGTGGAACGCATTTACGGCACATTCGGGCTGGGATTTCATTTGGAGCTTTCCACACGCCCCAAAAAATCTATCGGCACGGATGAGCAATGGGAAATGGCAACAAACGGCTTGAAATCCGCGCTCGGAACGTATGGCAAAGAATACAAAATCAATGAAGGCGACGGCGCGTTTTACGGACCCAAAATTGATATTCATATCAAAGATGCCCTGAACCGGACATGGCAGTGCGGCACGATTCAGTTGGATATGTCGCTGCCGGAGCGCTTCGATCTGACCTACACGGGCAAAGACAATGAAAAACATCGTCCGATTATGATTCATCGCGTGGTTTATGGCTCTATCGAGCGATTTTTCGGCATTTTAACCGAGCATTTCGCGGGAAAATTTCCCTTGTGGATGGCGCCGGTACAGGCGATTGTTCTGCCGATCAATGATGAGCTTGCGCCTTATGCGGCTGAGGTCAGGGCATTTCTGCAATCTGCCAAACTGCGCGTGGAATTGGATGACAGAACCGAAAGCCTGAATAAAAAGGTTCGAGAGGCGCAGATGAATTATATCCCCCTGATTCTGACCATCGGCGCGAAAGAAAAAGAAGCCGGGACCTTATCGGTCAGAACACTGGACGGCACAGTGAAATACGGATTGAGCCGGGAAGCGTTTCTGAACCGAGTGCTGGAACATATCCGGCTGAGAGATCGGGATTTGGCGATTTTCAAAGCATAACGGACGGGCGGGGCATGTCCCCGCTTTTCAGAAGCAAAACAGATACTTTCTGAGGGTTAACGCCGTTTCCAACGTTCGATTCTTTCAAAAGCTTGCTCTGTGGCTTTCAGAAGCTGATCTATTTTCATGGGCTTGATAAAATAATCATCAAACCCTGCTTCACGACAGTCTATCAGTTCGAACAGCGATGCATAGCCGGTCAGCGCATGAAGAATAGCCGTAGGTCTGTCTTTTCTGACGCGTTTGCACAACTCGATGCCGTTCATTCCCGGCAGATTCAGATCGGAAAAAATGACCTGACAAAAATCATACCTCAGCATCTCCAAAGCTTCTTCCGCAGTTGACGCCAACTTTACCGTATATCCCGAAGCGCTGAACGCATCACTGAAAATTTCCCGAATCAGCTCTTCATCATCTATAAACAGAACATCCTTGCCCATGCAGTCTCCAGTCAAGCCCGACAGGGCGTTGTTACGAGAAAACAAAAAAAGGACTTACATCCTGTAAAAAGATATAAATCCCCTCATTTCATTGGTAGCGGGGGTTGGATTTGAACCAACGGCCTTCGGGTTATGAGCCCGACGAGCTACCGGACTGCTCCACCCCGCATTAACTGTAATAAGATATATCAACTTAACCAATGTGTCAAGATTTTTTTTCAGAAAAGGTTAGCAACACTGCTCAAATTGCATTCGGGCATGTTCTTCGGAGATCGGATGAAAATCGTCATATCTGCTGCGAAATTGCTAATAATTTCCGAAAAATCCGATAGCATCACAAACATGATCCTTCCTGATGGATAAGCATCAGCCCCGTCATCGAACAGCCAACAGGGCTTTGCTCATATCATGAAAGCTTATTTCCTGCTCGCCGCCATCACCATTGCCTTTCCGGTACGAACCAACTGCACCAGCGGAATGCTTGCCGGGCAGATATAGGCACAGCAGCCGCATTCGAAACACGCCATGATGTTGTATTGCTTTGCCAAATCCACTTCTTTGTAGCGCGATGCCATTGCGATTTTGGTCGGCACCAGATTCATGGGGCATACATCCACGCATCTGCCGCAGCGCACGCAATTGGTTTCTTCGGCTTTTTTCACATCGGCATTCGTGAGAATCGTAACTCCGCTCGTGCCTTTGGTAACAGGCGTATCTTCATCCGTGAACGAAAAGCCCATCATGGGACCGCCCGCGATGACTCTTGCCGCATCTTTGTTCAATCCGCCGCAGAACTCGATCAGTTTGCCATAACTGACACCGATCGGCGCAAGAATATTTTTCGGTTTGACAACGCCGCCGCCCGTAACCGTAATCACACGATGCGTCAGAGGTTTTTTGCGGATCACGGCACGGGCAATCGCAGCACATGTACTCACATTGCTGACTGCCACGCCCACATCCAGAGGCAAGCCCGGAGGAGGCGGAGTTTTGCGCTTCAATACCGCCATAATCAGTTGTTTTTCACTGCCTTGCGGATATTTGGTTTTGAGCGGAACCACTTTGACGCCTGTGCCTGCAGCAGCCCGTGTCATCACTTCGATAGCTTTGGGCTTGTTGTCCTCGATGCCGATAATCCCCTGTTTGGCTCCGGTTGCCCGTCCGGCTAAGAGTGCGCCGGTAATGATCGGATCCGGGCATTCCAGCATCATACGATAATCCGATGTGAGAAACGGCTCGCATTCGCAGCCATTGATCAGCACCGTATCCACCGGTTTTTTATCATTGGGCGTGAATTTGACATGGGTCGGAAATGCTGCGCCGCCGAGTCCCACGAGTCCTGCATCCTGAATGGCTTTGACAATTTCCTGCGGACTGTATTTATCGAAGCCGTCTCTGGGCCACTCTCCGCCGAAAACGTCATTCCATAATGCCTGTCCCGAAACCTGCTCGCCTTCTGCCTGAATGGCAACAGCTTTGAGATGGCGACCGTTGGGAAGTGTGCAGACCGCTTCTTTCAGAACTTTTCCGCTAATAGGTGAATGAATCGGGACAGAAACAAATCCGGTCGCTTTGGCGATCATTTCTCCGAAAACAACTGCCTGTTTTGCTTTGACAACCGAGGCTGAGGGACCGCCGATATTCTGCAATAACGGAAGCATTACCTTCTCCGGCGCGGGCAGGATTTCGATTGCCGCGTCTTCGGAAAAATTTTTGCTCTCCGGCGGATGCACACCGTGAGGAAAGGTTTTGCCTCCCACAAACTTTTTCAACATACATCTCTCCTTACGAAGAATGATTGGAAATATCCTAACTAAAAAGATTAAGTAGATAAGATTATAAGAAAATCGCTTCAATGTCAATATAAAACTGAAAATCCTTTTATCTGTGGCATTCGAAAAGAAAACAGGCGCACCTCTGAACGATGCGCCCTGATTCTCAACTGCTTAAACCATCTGAGGTGTTGCCGTAACCGGATGGGATTTCAGGTATTCCAAGCGATTCAGTCCGTTGATGTATGCTTTCGCGCTGGCGGTGATGATGTCGGGATCAGAACCTTTACCCAAAGCCGTCAGACCGTTTTCTTTCAGGCGAACCGTAACTTCGCCCTGGGCATCTGTACCTCCGGTGATTGCGCTGATGGCAAAGCGCATCAGTTCCGAAGTCGTGCCGGTCAGCTTGGCAATGGCGTTATATGCCGCATCAATGGGACCGTTGCCCCATTCCGCACCTCTGACTTTTCTGCCATTGACTGACATTTCCACACTTGCCATCGGCATAACCGAGGTGCCTGCGGATACATGCAGATATTCCAGTCTAAAGATTTCAGCAGTGCGAAGAATGCCTTCTGCCACAATGGCTTCCAAATCTTCGTCCATGACATGCTTTTTCTTATCTGCCAATTCTTTGAACTTGCCGAATACCAGATTCAGTTCTTCATCCGACAGATCATAGCCCATGTCTT
The DNA here is from genome assembly GCA_964564775.1 of uncultured Desulfonema sp. Lineage (GTDB taxonomy): Bacteria > Desulfobacterota > Desulfobacteria > Desulfobacterales > DYRC01 > DYRC01. The sequence goes on from CAZMDM010000037.1 coordinate 8,383, forward strand.
TCAGGCGGTCTTTCAGCGCATGTCGTCCCGAATGTTTGCCCAAGACCAGCTTGTTGGCAGACAATCCGACAGTTTCAGGCTTCATAATCTCATACGTCATGGGATTTTTCAGAACCCCGTCCTGATGAATGCCTGCTTCATGGGCAAAGGCATTTGCGCCGACAATGGCTTTATTCGGTTGAACCATGATGCCGGTGGTTCTGCTCACCAGACGGCTGGTCGGATAAATAAATTCTGTGTTGATTCCAGTTGTTATAGGAATATAATTGTGCCGGGTTTTCAGCGCCATGACCACTTCTTCCAAAGATGTGTTGCCCGCGCGCTCTCCGATACCGTTGATGGTAACTTCCGCCTGCCTTGCACCTGCATAAATGGCAGCCAGTGTATTGGCTGTTGCCAATCCCAGATCATTATGGCAATGCACACTCAGAATCGCCTTGTGCATATTCGGCGTATGCGTCATCACATATTTCACCATTTCGGCAAACTCTGACGGAATTGCATACCCTACGGTATCCGGCAGATTGAGAACTTTTGCACCGGCTTCGATTGCCGCTCCGAACACTTTGCACAGAAAATCTCTGTCACTGCGGGATCCGTCTTCTGCCGAAAATTCAACGTTATCTGTAAAACTTTTGGCATACCGGACAGCCTCGACCGCTGCTTTCAGTACCTCATCCCGATTCATTTTCAACTTGTATTTCAGATGAATATCGGATGTGGCAATAAATGTGTGGATTCGGGGCTTTGCCGCGTGCCGAACCGCACCCCATGCCTTATCAATATCGCTTTTATTGGCACGTGCCAATCCTGCCACTTCGGTGGTTTTCAATTTTTTGGCAATTTCGGATACTGCCTCAAAATCACCTTCGGATGCCGCAGGAAATCCTGCTTCGATCACATCCACGCCCAGTTTTTCTAACTGGGTTGCCAAACGCAGCTTTTCAGCCGTATTCATGCTTGCGCCCGGAGACTGCTCACCGTCTCTCAGCGTGGTATCGAAAATATAAACTCTGTCCTCACTCATGGTCTTGCTCCTGTAAAGCAGTGTAAAGTGTAAAATGCAAAGTGAAAAATTGTCATACACCGAGCAAAACCGCTATGAGCATAGGCCGCAGGACAACGATTGTCGCAAGTCCCGCGGCATTAAACCTTTTTTCCCTTATGTTCAAAGGATAATTCCTTTCGGATATCGAGAAAACTCTTATTGCCCCTACAAAGGGGTATATGGCTGCTGCGAACAATCTGCTCCGACATCTGTCAGCAGATTCCGAGTCTCCGACAGATCGCAGCATCAAAAACTGTCCGAACTACTCTGTACGATATTATCCCAAAATCTGTAAAAGTAAAACATATTTTTTCGAGGTCATATAACTTTCCTTTCTGATCTGCGGAAATATCTCACTATCCCATACTCGGAGCGGAGATAGGAGGCAGGTTTCCGCAAATGACAGAGGAATGTGCTATATATCAGTGATCTTCGGGTGAACAGCTTTCCTCATTTCAGGAAGTCTTTCAGCAAACAGGATCGCCCCTAAAATACACGATATGTCGCCGATGGTCAGCGTATCCGGTACTCCCAAAATATCCGCGAGTTTCCCGGCAAGAAGACTGCCGAAAGGAGCTGTCCCCATAATCGCCATGGTGTAAAAGCTCATCACCCGACCGCGTTTGTCATCTTCCACCACAGTCTGTAAAATCGTATTGCCCGATGCCATCTGCATCATCATTCCGAAACCGACTACCGTCATCAATCCCAAAGAAAGCGGAAAAAAACGCGACAAAGAAAATCCGATGAGTCCAAAGCCGAAGAGTCCGGCACACAGAGGGATTACTTTTCCAAGTCCCCGCACACTCTTTCGGTATGCCAGATAAATCGCACCGGTCAGAGCGCCCACGCCCGAAGCTGCCATGAGAAAACCGAAGGTGTGAGAGTCTCCGTGAAGGATTTCTTTGGCAAAAACCGGCATGAGTACCGAATACGGCATTCCCATCAAACTGATCAGCGCAAGCAAAAGTATCACGTATCGGATCGGTGCAAAACCGACCGCATAAGAAACTCCTTCCCTCAGTTCTCTGACGACGCGAGAGTTCTTCCTGATGCTTTTTCGCGGAACAACTTTCATGTTCAGTAAGCACACAATGACGACGATATAGCTTAACGCATTCAGAAGAAAACAGATTCCCTCACCGGTGTAAGCGATCAATATGCCAGCGATACTGGGACCCAGCAATCTTGCGACATTGAACATCGAAGAATTCAATGCAATCGCATTTCCCAAATCTTCCTTTTTCTCCACCATTTCGATCACAAATGACTGTCTGGCAGGAACATCGAACGCGTTGATGCAGCCGGAAAATACTCCCAAAACAATCACATGCCAGACTCTGATGATTCCGGCAAAAAAGAGAATCGCCAGAATCAAAGCCTGTAACATCGCGAGAATCTGAGTGATAATCAAGATACGATGACGATTCCATCGGTCTGTCAAAACTCCGGCAAACGGCATCAGCACAAAGGACGGAATCTGACTAACAAAATCAATCACGCCCAATAACAATGGGGAGCCGGTAAGATGATATACCAGCCAGGGCATGGCAATCCGCTGCATCCATGTTCCGATCAGCGAAATGCCTTGTCCTACGAAAAAAAGGCGGTAATTTCTGTATCGGAGGGAACGAAAGATGAATCGGAAACCTGTCAGTTCTTCGGTATCGAGTTCTTTTTCCATGAATCATCATTTTAAAGCCAGCATTTTTTACATTCTTTCATGTATCATAGCTCTGATTTTCGATTATATATTTTAAAATCAGTAATTTGTCAACCTGATTCTTGCGGTGGTTTATTATTCCGAACAGAACTGCCTACAGATCATTTCTGAGGAAACCGGTATGACCTTAAATATTTGATTATACGAATCAGCTTTCAAACGTCATTTTTCCATATTCTGTGATCCAAAGCTGCGGAAATTCTCGGAATTGACCGGGTATCCTTGTGGCGAAAACTCAGGCGGTATGATATTGAGGATTAGATGGTGTAACTCGGATTATACTGTATTTTGTATAGTTATGGCGTTAATCGCGTACTCTTTCATCTCCCATATTTCAAATATCCGAATTTTTTCCGTATCGTGTTCAAGCGCGTTTATCAATGATATCAGATCATCCGTCAGAATATATTTTGCCAGACGGGCAGCAAGTCCCCGATGATACGGATCAGAAGAGGTCAGAAACGGCGCAAGAAAGCAAGCCGCGTCTTTCACCGATTCGGGACGCACCTGAGCAAGTCTTCCCAATCCCCAGAGCAAGCCGCGCTGAAGTATCGGATGTTCCAGAAAATTGCAATCTTCCCGCAGATAGGACAGCAGAATATTGTGATATTCTTCGGTCAGTTTTTTATGCTGCGCCATGATTTCGCCCATTGCCTCCGGCGCGCCCCAGCCGATACCGCCGGATTCGTCATTCAGACTCCACATCAGACGGCGCATAACCACCCGTGCTGATTCGATATGTTCATCTGCCAGACCTGCCACGACAACTCCGATAACCGTTATTGCCCGCCACCGGATGAGTTCTTCATTGCTGCAAAAAAAAGAGATCAGCGGATTCACGCTTTGCTTTTTGGGAAAAAGCTGTATTCTTTCGAGTGCCTCGTTGAAATTCGGATGGCGAAGCAGGGTAAGAAGCTCGCGTTTCAGCGCCCTTCCTCCGATTCTGTCTTCACTGTTCATGCACGACTCCTCAAACCCGGAAACGAATTTCCGGGCTATTATGGGTTATCCCGGGCAAATTAATATCTGTATTCGAACACGCCGTTGGTGATGACATCTTCGCGGGTTTCGGCGTTTATTGTCCGCCACACCGCGTTGCCATCGCCTGTTTTCCAAATCAGGGTTTCAATAGGAACTCCGGGATAAAGCGGTTTTGAAAATCGGCAGTCGAATCTTTTCATATTCTCAGGTTTGCCAGGAATCAGGCTTTGGATCAATGCCCGGCAGGCAAATCCGTGAGTGCAAAGTCCGTGCATAATGGGTTTTTCGAATCCCGCCATTTTGGCAAACTCGGCATCCACATGCAGTTGAAACAAATCTCCCGAAAGCCGATAAATCAGAGGCTGATTCGCAGATGGCAATGCTCTGACGGTAAAATCCGGCAATCTGTCAGGATAAGCCACCGATGTTTTCGGCGCGTCCTCACCTCCGAATCCGCCATCAAGCCTTGCAAAAATCGTAATGATGCTGGTAAAAAGCTTTTTGCCGTCAGAATGCCATGTATCGCTTTCGGCAACCACCAAAGCACCTTTTTTTTGTCCTTTATCGTAATAATGCGTGATTTTTCCCTCTGTTTTCAGACTACCTTCTATCGGAATCGGGTTATGAAAAACCAGCGATTGTTCACCGTGTAAGATTCCGAAAAGATTGACATTCGATGCGCTTCCGACATGTATGAAAAAATCAAAGATTGCCGCGATTGCAAAACTGGGGATAACTTTCAGATTTTTTTCATAACAATAGTCAATATCCTCGAATCCCGCACCCACACCGAGCGCGTAAAGAATCACATCTTTCCATGAATAGGGTTTGCTGAACGGACCAAGTGTTTTTCCGATGGCGTCCATGTTCAATGCCATATTTTTTCCTCCTTGAAATGTCCGGGGAAATTACCGGGATCGGACAGATTCCTTTACAATCCCGGTAATTGAAAATGATGATACAGACGATATAGCGGATTATGCCATCTGCATCAACGCATCATGGCACCGATGGCAGATCGTGGGATGATCCTCATATTTGCCCACAGAATCCTCATAAACCCAGCACCGCTCGCATTTCTGACCCCCTGCGGATTGGACCAGAATCGAAACTCCTGCCACTTCTTTGCCTTGATACGCGTCATTTAATGGCGTACTGCTGACAGACGCGCGTGAGATAATAAACACATCCCGCAGAATATCCGCATATTCCTGCAATACCGCAGCCGCATCGCCTTCGGCAAAAATCGTTACCGCCGCATCCAGCGAATGCCCGATAATTTTCTTCACTCTTGCTTCTTCCAAGGCTTTTGCCACATCCGAGCGAATCTTCAGAATCAGTTCCCATTTCTGAGCAAGAGCCTCGTTTTTCCACGCGTCATTGATTTCGGGCAGCATCAGCAGATGAACGCTTTCGGCTTTGTCTGAAGCAGCAGGCATATATTTCCATACTTCTTCGGCAGTGAACGGCAGAAGCGGCGCCATCAGCCTGACCATAGCATCCGAAATCGCATACATGACTGTCTGAGCGCTTTTTCTTGCCCGCGATTTTGCCGGAGAGGTATAAAGCCGATCTTTCAGAATATCCAGATAAAACGCGGACAAATCTACGGTACAGTAGTTGTACAGCGAATGATGAATAATATGAAATTCATACGCGGTATATGCTTTCCGGCATTTTTCGATCAGTTTGTTCAGCGTGTGCAGCGTGAATTTGTCAATATCCGGCATATCGCTGTAAGATACTGTATCTTTTGACGGATCGAAATCATTGAGATTACCGAGCAGAAATCGGCAGGTGTTTCGGATGCGGCGATACGCATCGCTCAACTGCTTTAAAATTCTTTCGGAAATGCTGATGTCATCCCGATAATCCGAAGCCGATACCCACAAACGGAGAACTTCCGCGCCGTATTTGTTGATGACTGCTTCGGGTGCAACCACATTGCCGACGGATTTGGACATTTTTCTGCCCTGCTCATCCACTACAAAGCCGTGCGTCAGAACCGCATCATAAGGCGCTTTACCGCGTACTCCTACAGCCGTCAGGAGAGCGCTGTGAAACCATCCGCGATGCTGATCGCTGCCTTCCAAGTACAAATCTGCGGGCCACTTGAGATACGGACGCATTTCAAGCACTGCCGCATGACTGACGCCGGAATCGAACCACACATCCAGAATATCAGTTTCTTTTCGGAAGGTTGTATGATTGCAATGATCGCACTTTGTACCTTGGGGCAAAAATGCCGACGCGTCTTTTTCAAGCCAGACATCCGCGCCATATTGCTTGAATAACTCGAAAATCCGGTCTGCAATCTGTTCGTTGATTTTGATCTGATCGCAGTTTTCGCAGTAGAACATGGTGATCGGCACGCCCCAAGCTCTTTGCCGGGACACGCACCAATCCGGGCGATTTTCGATCATGCCGTAAATGCGTTCTCTGCCCCAATGCGGAATCCACTGCACTTTGTCAATGGCTTCCAGAGCGCGCTTTCTCAATCCGGTTTTTTCCATGGAAATAAACCATTGCGGCGTGGCTCTGAAAATCACCGGCTTTTTGCATCTCCAGCAATGCGGATAGGAATGCGAAATCTGTTCTTCCGCCATCAACGCGCCGGATTCTTTCAGTTTTGCCGTGATGTTCGGATTTGCCTTGAACACAAACTGACCGTTGAAAAAATCCACCTCTTTGGTGAACACGCCGCTGTCATCCACCGGCGAATAAATATCCAAGCCGTAATGCAAGCCGACTTCGTGGTCTTCGCGACCATGTCCCGGAGCCGTGTGAACGCAACCCGTGCCTGCCTCTGTGGTAACATGATTTCCCAGTACAATCAGGGATTCACGATCATACAAGGGATGTTTGCATTTTTTGCGTTCGATGGTTTTCGGATCAATAGACGCGATGATGCTGTATTCCGAAATTCCGAATTTTTTCATGCAGACTTCGGTCAGATCACGCGCCATGATAAAGGCTTGGTCTTTTGCGCCCACAGCCACATAATCCACATCAGGATGAAGCGCGATACCGAGATTTGCCGGGATGGTCCAAGGCGTAGTGGTCCAGATCACCACAAATAGTTTTTTGCCTTTGAGTTCGGGATATTGTCCGCTCAGATCATCTATCATCGGAAATCGGACAAAAATCGAAGGCGAGGCTTCATCCGCATATTCGACTTCGGCTTCTGCCAATGCGGTTTTGCAGGAGCAGCACCAATACACCGGCTTTTTGCTTCGGAACAGGCTGCCTTCGAATGCGAATTTGCAGCATTCTTTGGCAATCACGGCTTCGTATTCATACGCCATGGTCTGATACGGGTTATCCCATTCGCCCATCACGCCCAACCGCTTGAATTCATTGCGCTGAATATCCAAAAATTTTTCTGCATACGCCCTGCACATACGCCGGACTTCCGCCTGAGTCATTTTCAGCTTTTTATCGCCCAATTCCTTATCCACATTATGCTCGATGGGCAGACCATGACAATCCCAGCCCGGTACATACGCGGCATCGAATCCGGCCATCTGGCGGGAGCGGACGATGATGTCTTTCAAAATTTTGTTCAGCGCAGTGCCGATATGAATATGTCCGTTGGCATACGGAGGTCCGTCATGCAGGATGAATTTCTCTTTGCCTTCGGATACTTTTCTCAGTTTCTCATACAGCCGCATCTCATCCCATGCTTTCAACTGCTGCGGCTCGCGCGCGACGAGACTCGCTTTCATGGGAAAGTCGGTAACCGGAAGATTCAGCGTGTTTTTATAATCCATTATTCCTCCAAATATTTGCATAAATTATGTATCGTTGGGGTTGATGGTGATATTTTTGCTCTCTATTTCCTGAATGAATATCTCCAAACTCGGATTTTTGCGATAAAGCGACATCAGATTTTTATGTTTGAGATAATATCTTGATATGGAGTCATAATAATCATTTTTGCCTTTATCATCGGAATTGATAGTAAATTTTTCCTTTTTCCTGAGAACCTGATTCAATGTATCCAGACAATTCAATATTTTAGCACTTTTCTTGTCTTTATAATATATCGGCAGTAGCCAGCATTCGATAGAATGAACCGAGATGGCAAAGATGATTTTATCTCTGTTGCGAATGAAGAAATCATCCCCGATCAATATTTTGAACTTTTCAATCACCTTGAATATCAAATCTTTAGGACTGAGTTCTTTGCCTTTGTCTATCTTCGGAATATCATAATGTTTTTCATCCGAAACATCCGTATCTATTTGAATAATAATGTAATTGCAGAATGAAAACGCCTGCTTGAAATTTGTTGATTTGCAATATTCAAAAACCAACTGCCACCCTCCGAAATTGGCAGCACGGTTTCTGTCGGTTTCATCTCTCAACGGCTGAAGTTCGTTCACCGATATATCGGGATTATCAAAATAACCTGCTAATATATTTTCAATTACAATCTGATCCGTAATCCCTTCACTGACAATCCCGAAAGACACCATATTCAGAATCCTTTCGGCAATCCGCCGATGTACCCTCTCAGAAATGCTTCTGATAATCTGACAGGCTCTTGTCCTTCTATCACAGCGGGTTTTGATACCGGACTGATTTTTGTATGCCCGAATTTATTGCGAAAAACAACAAATAATTTCTGCTCTTCATCATCCAAGTTCAATCCATCCAGTATGGCAGGATTATGAGTCGTCAATATGGCTTGTTTTTTGTGCTTTTTCGACAATTCCACCAACTCTTTGATCAGCCGGGTACAAAGCTTGGGATTCAGAGAATTATCAATATTATCAATAGCAAAAAATTTCGGTGTCAAGTCACTGATAAACAATGCGAAATAAAACAGCAGAAATAAAAAGCCTTCATTCGAGCTTTTCTGATCAAAATATTCCAAATCCTTATCTAAATATTTATCTCTGATTCTGAGAACTTGTTCTCCTCCGGCAAGATTCTGGGGAATTTCAAAATCTTTGAACCAGCCGATCAGTCGGAGCTTGCTTTTGATTTCTTCGATTTGATCTTGATTATTCCGATTCAATACTTTTAAAAGTTTGAATAATCCTTCTCCGTTAATTCCCAAAGGCTGTATTTGTCCTTCTCTTTCAAAAAGGCGCAATTCGTGATTTTGGGGAGAATATATGAAATATTCAGATATTTCATCATTTTCCCTCATTTTTTCTATGAGTATTTGAAACGCTTTTTCAATATCTGTAATACTTTTACTATTCTCTACAATATTAAAAAGTTGTTCATCATTCCATTTAGAATATAGTTGATTATCATTTTGTAGTCTATAATTAAGAACTGTTTCAGTATCTTCCATGTCTATTATTATTGGCTGATTAGTATTATCTTTATCAAAAGCAGAACGCATAAATTTCGGCTCTGAAACTCTGATGCCTCGTGAGACCAAAAATTCATTATCCAATTTATGACCCGCTGCCGCAGAAGCCAAAGCAATCGCTTCCAAAATATTGGTTTTACCGGAGCCATTTTCACCGATCAGCACCGTTATTCTGCCCAAATCCATTTTGATTTTGTCAATGGATTTGAAATTTTCGATTGCAATACTTTTGATCATAATATCATCCGATCTCACCTTACGCAGTAATTTTCAAAGGCTCTGATTTTC
>CAZMDM010000038.1:0-4704 GCA_964564775.1 uncultured Desulfonema sp.
GATTTGGGATCATACACCGCATCATGAAACCAGATTGCTGCTTCAAGCAGATCGGGATGTTCAGCCATTTCTGCAACAGGATCAAACTTCATCAGGCATTCCCGGATATGCGTCATGGTGTGATATGCCCGATGAGGTTTAGAATAATTATTTATCAATATTATAAAAATTGAATCACATTCATAAACACAACCAAGCCGGGTTACAAGATTTTTCCATCGTTCGAACTCACTCACGGTTATTCGATAAACCCTCTGGTTCTTCTTTCTTCGTGGTCTGCAAATTTTGCCATGCCGGTTTTCAGGCGGCTGAATCCGAACTTCTGATAAAACCCTTCTTTTCCGGGCGTAGCAAACAGAATCATTGTCGGTACATTGATCCGGGCAAGCATGGCTTCCATCATCATTTTTCCGACTCCCTTGCCCTGATATTCGGGAAGCACAACCACATCACACACGCCTGCCTGATATTCTCCGTCAGAAATGATCCTTGCCGCACCGATCAGTTTCTGATTATCCAGTGCAAAGCAGGCGATAAAGCTGTTTTCAAATGCCCGGCGCAGTTTTTCAGGATCACGTTTTCCCAACGGCGCACGTTCAAACAGAATCACAGCTTCATTCCAATCAATATTTACAGTGTCAAATGTGAGAGTTATCTGCATATATAGAGCTTGCCCTTCGCCGGTTTCCTGAAATTAGGATTTCAAATAAGGAACATCAAAATTTTGATCAATATTCCTTGGTTCGGTCATAAGCCTCACTCCGTCAACAATCTGCCGGATGCGCGGAGAAGAAAGTGAACCGATTTTTTCAGTCAGATCACTCTTATTTACCGTGAATATCTGAGAAATATTCACTACGCTTTGTTTTGACAGATTTGCTTCGCCTTTTTCCAGAAGTACATTTCCCGGAGATTCAGCACGTTTGAGATTTGAGGTCAGTACGCAAACCACAACTGTCTTTATACGGCTCTGGTTGAAAAGATCGTTCTGAATAACCACATGAGGATGACGATATCCCGGTTCAGACCCGGAAGGTTCACCAAAATCTATCCAGAAAATATCTCCTTGCCTGATCACCATTGATTTTCGATAAGCCTCCGATGTGTTTTCAACATATTATGATGCAATTTCTGTTCTTCTGCATCTGGGATATCATCATGAGCAGCATTGATTGCATCAAGCATATTCTGATTGTTATACTTTTTAATAAAATCTTCTATTGCCATTACAAACAATCGATTTCTTGAAACTTCCAACTCTCGGGCAATGATGCTCGCATGATCAAGAAGATTTTTTCGAATAGAAATAGCTGTTCTGATATTATGTTTCTCTTGTAACATTTCCGCACCTCTTTATTTATCCACGAAACCTCTTTTGAATAAATATATTGATAATTTCAGGATGTTCAATGGTCAATAAATGCCCAGCATTGATCATTGTAGGATGGGTATATCTGCCTGCCCGGATGACAATATCCCATTTCCCATGAATATGAAATACTTTCCCTTTGATTTCACTCAATAATACCCCATTGCTTAACTCCGGGTTTAATAACCTGCCGGACCCATTGTGATCCGGCAGGGATAAAACAAATCTTAATTCACTTTCTTCTGACGCCCCGCCCATTCTTTGTCGCGGAGCTTGAATTTCTGAATCTTTCCGGTTGCGGTTTTGGGCAATTCCCCGAATTCCACATGTTTGGGTGCTTTGAATTTGGCAAGCCGTTCTTTGCAGAAATTGATAATATCTTCTGCTTTGGGATTTGTTCCGGCTTTGGGAACCACAAATGCTTTGGGAACTTCGCCCCATTTTTCATCGGGAACCGCGACAACCGCTACTTCCAGAACATCGGGATGACGATAGATCACGTTTTCGACTTCGACAGTGGAGATATTTTCGCCGCCGCTGATGATGATATCTTTCTTGCGATCCATAATCTGCACATAATTATCCGGGTGCATGACCGCAAGATCACCGGAATGGAACCATCCGCCTTCAAACGCAACAGCACTTGCCTGCGGGTCTTTGTAGTAGCCCATCATCACGTTATTGCCGCGCATGACAATTTCACCGATGGTCTTTCCGTCTCTCGGAACCGGCTGCATGGTAGCAGGATCCACCACATCCACATACATCGCCACGATATATGCCACGCCCTGACGGGATTTGAGCTTGGCTTTTTCTTCAAGCGGAAGATCAGCCCATTCTTCTTTCCATGCACAAACCGTATGCGGACCGAACACCTCGGTAAGTCCGTAGGTATGGGTAATCGTCGCTCCGATAGATTCCATATTCTGAATAACGGTCGGCGCGGGTGGCGCACCGGCGGTCATAATCTGCAAGGGGCGTTTGAATTTGGCATTATTGGCAGTGGCATACGTGGACATACCGATCAGAATGGTCGGCGCGGCACACAGATGGGTAATCCCTTCTTTTTCGATCAGACGATAGATTTCTTCAGGTACGACTTTACGCAGACAGACATGCGTGCCGCTCATCGCAGTAACGCCCCATGTAAAACACCATCCATTGCAATGGAACATGGGTAATGTCCACAGATATGTCGAGCGCGAATTGAAGCCGATTTCCAGCATTTCGCCCAGAGCATTCAGATACGCGCCGCGATGGTGATACATGACGCCTTTGGGCAGTCCGGTCGTGCCGCTGGTGTAATTGATGGTGATGTTCTGATATTCATCATCCACAACCGGCTTGATCGGATCAGGAGAACCGGTTGCCAGAAATTCTTCGTATTCCATACCATCAAGCGGCTTGTCATTGCTGACATCGCAGATGTTGACGTAAGTCTTGACCTGCTTCAATTCACTCACTACCGGCTTGATCAGTCCGGCAAACTCGTTATCCACAAATACGGCTTTGGAATCCGAATGATTGATGATGTAGCATACTTCCTGAGCCACAAGCCGGATATTGATGCTGACCAGTACCGCGCCGATCAGAGGAACAGCAAAATGTGCTTCCAGCATCGGCGGTGTATTGGGGCAGACAAATGCCACTTTGTCGCCTTTGCCGATGCCGATTTTTCTCAAAGCGCTTGCCAGACGGCAGACTCTGGCATAAAACTCTGTGTAGGTATAGCGTTTGTCATTATAGACAACAGCTGTTTTGTTCGGATAAATCTGAGCGGATCGGCTGATAAAGTGAACCGGCGTCAGTACATCAAAAAAAACATTCTTGTGTTCCATAATACTTATTTCTCCTAAATTCCGTTCATGTGCTGTTCACGATAGCTTTTCACAGTGTCCTCGTCAACCAGTTCGCGAACTTTCATCAGACATCCGTCATCGGTACAGGCTTTGGGCCATATCTGAGGAATAATTTCCGTAATCAGACGTTTCTGATCCGCGCCGCTGAGGTTTAGGATAGCTGTTCTGATTTCTTCGAATGTCATAACTCCTCCTTTTTGCAAAAATGCCTGCCGACTCGTGTCAGCAGGCATATATGTTTAATGTTCGTCGTGAGTATAGAAGGGCCATTTGTGGAAGAACCATTCATTCCACAGCAGAGGAATAATCCACCAGAAATTCCAGATCAGGGATTCGCCGTGTACGAATTTGTGATCCCAGTGATGGTTACCGAGTCCCCAATGTCCCCAGTTGCCATAGTAGAAGAATACATAATTGATCGCGCACAACACCATGACACCAAAGGTTCTGAACCAGAATGCCGCCCATGAATCCACATCCTGCATGGGAACCATATCATCGAAGTAATGATGCCATGCCAAGAACGGAATCAAGGTGAAGCCCGCGATTTCAGCCGCATGATACCACAGGAAACGGTTTCTTTCAGCATCTTTGTCAATATGATGCAGCACATCGCTCAACCAGACCGGTGCAATTTTGACACAGATAACAGCAATAATATAACCGGCGATCACGTTGAGAATAAACGAAATCAGACCCTTCCACGGCTGCGGCAGAGTGATAAGTGACCATGGTTTCATACGCCATACGTTGGGCGTCATAAACAGAACGATAATCATCCATTCCCACCACCCGAACACCCAGTGAACATGAGGAGTTCCGGCAATAGCGGTCCACCACGGCTGTCCCAGAGCAAAGGCATCTCCGAACATTTTTTCATAAAACAATCCCCAGAACGGAACAATCAGAAAAGAATAGAAAATCAGGGTCCAGAAAGAAGCCCAGCCGAATTCGGCAAGCCCTGCCTGAGGCTGCGGCAGATCGCTGGGACGGACGGGCCATTTCCCGAACAGAATCGTAATAAACGGATAGCTGTAAAAGCCGATGAGAACAAAGCACACAACGGCTCTTTCAGGATAACGTCCTGCACCGTCAATGATTTTTGCCAAAGGCAGTTCTTTTGCCGCAGCAATGATTTTTCCGCCGCCCGCAGCAGCCATTGCTTCCAGTCCGCTCTGGCTTAGAAAATTAAAGCCCAAGCCAAGAATCCGGTAAAATACGACATGAATGACAAACCATACCAAAACCAGATTTACAATTGTCTGGGTAATCCCGCGCGCAGGCTGTGGCATATTCTGAAAGGGCCAGTCCCCCAGAAACATGTGCTGCCAAAGTCCGACAAGAATCATCATTGCCAGATACAGAACAAAGGGATACGGGAAAGAACCGACCGGACCTCTCGGGTCGCTAAAAATGAACCACAATACCCATGCAATGATCGTGAATGCTGCCAGAGAAATGATGCCTGTCAAAGGT
>CAZMDM010000039.1:0-3375 GCA_964564775.1 uncultured Desulfonema sp.
TGCTACGGCTATCGGAGACGCAGCCATTGCCGCTGCTTCGGCGGAACATTATATTCAGCATATCAGACAATGAAAAAAAGAATCGTAATTTTCGGAATCATGGTTCTGTTGGCTGTTGTTTCAGGCTGCTCGTGGTTTGAAACCGCCAAACAGGAAAAAAATGCAGACGAATTGATCAACGAAGGAATGGCTGCTTTTGAAAAGGGCGATTACCGGAAAGCTGCGGAATCGTTTCAGCGCCTTAAAGAATGGTATCCGTTCAGTAAATACGCCAGCCTTGCGGAATTGAAGATGGGAGATGCGTTCTTTCATTCGGAGAAATACGATAACGCGATTGCGGCTTACGGAGAATTCGAAAATCTGCATCCCAGAAACGAAGCGGTGCCGTATGTGATTTACCAGATCGGACAATGCTATTTCAAACAGATAGATACCATTGACCGGGACCAGAGCAATACGCTGAAAGCATCGGAAGCATTCAGCCGCCTGATCCGACAATTTCCTGATGATCCGTACAGCAAAAAAGCTGCGGAACATATCCGGGAATGTCAGAAAAATCTTGCGGGACACAGTTTTTATGTGGGGGTTCAGTATTACAAACGCAAACACTACAAATCCGCATTGAGCCGCTTCAGATCGGTGATTTCCGAATATCCCGATGTGGGATATCATCAGGAATCGCTCCGATACATCGCGTTGTGCGAAGAAGCCCTGAAGGGCAAATAACAAAACTCAGAGAGGAAGGAATGGCAAAAAAAATCACCCGAAAAGAACTGCTCAAAGAGCCGGACGAATTTCTAACGTTTTCAGCGAAAATGATGCAGTTTCTCACGGAATACAAAATACAGGTTCTGGCAGGACTGGGAACATTGTTTGCGATTGTCATCATTGTATCGGCAATCCGCTATTTTTCCGATAAAGCTGAAAATGATGGTTTTGCGGCAATGCGGGACAATGTGAGCAAATATGAAGAACTGATGAAAGACAATGATCCCCAAAAGGCATATCAGGGAGTCAGAGAAGGTTTTGAAGGCTTTCTGAGTCAGCATTCGGGAAGAACCGCGGGAAAACTGGGGCGTGCGATCTTTGCCAATATCTGCTATGATGCCGGAGAAATCAAAAAAGCTATTGAATTGTATGAGAAAGCTTTAACAGATTTTGCTCATAATCCGTCTGTGAAAGTCATGATACTCAACGGTCTGGGCTATGCTTACGAAGCCGACAAAAATTATGACAAGGCATTGAGCTGTTTTGAAAGCATTGTTTCTGAACCGGATGCACCGATGAAAGGCGAAACGCTGTTCAATCTGGCACGACTGTATGCCCAAAAAGGCGACTTTGCCAAGAGCGCGGAAGCGTATAAAAAAATCACGGCAGAATATAGCGATTCCGTGTATATTCAGATTGCCAAAGAAAAGACTTCGGGCTGATTAACCGCATTACCGGAAATTATGGCAGCAGAATTTTTCAATGTAACGAGCGTGGAAGATGTTCTGAAATACCGCTTCCTTTTTCCGAAAACAGATACAGAAGAAGCAGATATTTCCCAAGCATGTTCTCGGGTTTTGGCTGAAGAAGTACTTTCGGACGAAAATCTGCCGGAATTTCCACGCTCGACAATGGATGGCTATGCGATCTGCGCATCATCGAGCTACGGGGCAGGCGAATCAAATCCCGCGTGGCTGACCATCAAAGGCTCGGTGGCAATGGGAGAGCGTCCGGCATTTTCTATTGCTCCCGGAGAAGCTGCCCGTATTGCTACCGGAGGAATGCTGCCTGACGGTGCGGATGCGGTGGTGATGGTCGAGCATACGGAAACTGTGGATGAAACCTCCATCGAAATTTATAAAAGCGTCGCACCGGGACAGCATGTGATTGATATTGGTGAAGATTTCAGACAAAGTGAAAGATTGCTCTCTGTCGGGCAGTTTCTCAGAGCACAGGAAGTCGGATTGCTGGCAGCATTCGGAAAACAGCAGATCAGCGTGTATAAAAAGCCTCTGGTTTCAATCATTTCCACAGGAGATGAGATTGTTCCGATCCATGAGAAGCCGTCTTTGGGCAGAGTTCGGGATATCAATAGTTATACGCTGTCAGCTCAGACTGCCGAAAGCGGCGCGATTGCAAAATTATACGGAATTGTGCCGGATACTTATACGCAATTGTATCGGATATGCTCTCAGGCAATTTCCGATTCGGATATGGTGCTGATTTCCGGCGGAAGCTCGGTCGGTATGAGAGATATGACTGTTGACGTATTGTCATCTCTGCCTGACTCCGAAATTCTGGTGCATGGGATTTCGATCAGTCCGGGCAAACCCACGATTTTGGCAAAAGTCGGAAATTGTGCGGTCTGGGGGCTTCCGGGGCATGTGGTGTCGGCAATGGTGGTATTTTCCGTGATCGTACGCCCGTTTATCGAACATATCTCCGGTTTGTCATATCGGAAAAGGTTCGAAATCCCGGCAAGACTGACGCGGAATGTTCCGTCTGTTCATGGCAGAACAGATTATATTCGGGTGCGTTTGTTTGAAAACAACGGAATCATGTATGCGGAGCCGATTTTGGGCAAATCCGGCTTGCTCAATACCATGGTCAAAGCCGATGGATTGATCGAAATCGACATCAATACCGAAGGCTTGTATCGGGATTCGGAAGTACGGGTGATTACAGCAGTGTAAAGTGCAAAATGCAAAGTGTGAAGTGTATCGGTATGTTAGGAGAAGCTTATGCTAATCGCAGGGATTGTGTGCATCGTTATCGCAATCGTATTGGTATTTCAGGTTTCAAGCAATAAAAAGAAACTTGATGCGATTCAATCTGTGGAAACCCATACGGTCGAATTTCTCGAATCGCTCAGAACTTCGATGGCAGAGGGCGTAGGACAGGGTTCTCTGAGCTATCTGACCGAAGTTAAAGGTAAAATCGAATGTGAAGAGCCTCTCAGTTCCGAGCTTGCCAATGTCGGATGCGTGTATTACTCGATGACTATTGAGCGCAGATACGAAGAAACCTATTATGAAACCGATGATAAAGGCAATCGTCATCGCCGTACCCGGAGCGGTTCTGAAACCATGGCGCATAATGAGCGTCATGTTCCGTTTTATGTTCGGGATGCTACCGGAAAAATCCTGATCAAAGCCGGCGGAGCAGAGTTTATTGCTGAAAAAGTCTTGTCCAAATTCGAGCCTGCAAGCATCGCGAGCGGCGGAAGAATCCGCTTTGGCAGATTCAACATGGAAATTCCGAGTATGGGAATGGTCGGAGACCGGAAAACTACCGGATACAGCTTCGAAGAATACGCGATTCCGGTGGGTCGGGATATTTATGTGAACGGACTGGCAACAGATCGGGATGGTGAATTGTGTATCATAT
>CAZMDM010000040.1:0-4180 GCA_964564775.1 uncultured Desulfonema sp.
CGCCGCGGCAACACCGGACAGCACTTAAGATGTAGGAGTGTGTTCCTGTTCAGACGAAACTGCAGTGCTGACAGGCTGCGGTGATGGAGGCCTTTCAATGTCCTGTATTTTAGGAAGCGGCAGAATCACAAGCTCTTCGGGTTTGGGAACAATAATCGGCTTTTCGGGCATTGCCACACGTTGTTTCGGAGGATCGGGCTTTTTTTCGAACACCGGTACTGTCGGAATCTCAGACGGTTTTGCAATCACGGGTTCGGTTCTGACAACAGCAGGCAGAGGAACCGGCGCGGACTTCTCAGGTTTCGGCTTCGGAGTTTCTTTTTTTTCTTCGGAAGATGCGGAATAAAACAGTTTTGTCAGCAAAGGCTTCTGACGCATCAATATCCATCCGCCTCCGATCAAGGCTCCGATAACAAGCATTGCCGAAACTGCGCTGTAAAACAGCCATGTTCCGATTGTGCTGCGGCGAATCGTTTTTCTGGTATCCACAGACTCTGCGAAAACCATCTGCTGTTCACTTGTTTTTTCAAGTTTTTTCAAAGCTTTGAGAATAGAACTCACTATTGTCCTCGTCTTTCAATCTGTTCGGAATTTCACGCGGTGATAAATGTTCTTCAAAGCCAGTCCAACATCAAGGGATCGGAGGATAAGACGATCATCCAATCCCCCGAAAGATTCCGATACCCACCGATGATATTCATTTCTGAAAAAATATTCAACATGATATGAATACTGATCGATGAGAATACACTCTTTCAGAGAAGGAATTTTTCGGTATGATCCGAGCTTCAACCCCATGTCATATTCCCGTGTGGATTCGGATAAAATTTCTATCACAACTATCGGATTGATTATGGTATCACTTCGTCCCGGCACAAAACGGATATCACCGCAGGCAATGCTGATATCGGGATACACATAATATCGGGCTTCTTCCATCTGCACTTTCATATCGCTGCCGAAAACAAAGCAATCTGAATGCCTCAACGCCAGATGCAGGTCGGCAAGCACGTTACCTGCAATCACATTATGATTGAAGGATGCGCCGGACATGGCAAAAATTTCACCGTAATAATATTCGCTTTTGTATTCGGCAGCTTTTTCGATTTCAAAATATTCATCCGCAGAAATAAACTTTTTTCGCAGTCCGAGCATGTTTACCTCTATGAAATGATCTTGCATAAAAAAAACAATATACAGGCGATAGAATTTTCCATGATGTAACACACAAATATTGTCAGAACAATGATAAAATCCAAATAACAATCTGCATACATCTCCTCGTATTCAAAGTGTAAAGCCGAATATTTTTTGCACCTTACACTTTGAATATCGCTCTTTACTCGATCAGTTTGAAATTCTTTCCCTGAACCTTGACCATCACCATCGAATCGAGTCCGAGTCCGCAGTGATCTTCCGGTGTCATGGTATAAATGCCGCTGATACCGACATAATTTTTGGTGTTTTCGATTCCGTCTCTGACTTTTGCCTTATCCGTGCCTGCTTTTTTCATGGCTTCGGACACCAGCATCAGGGCATCCCACGCATAGCCCGAATGTGTATTCACTTTGCCGTGCTTGCGGACAGTTTCATACTCATTGATAAAGCTCAGCAAAAGCTTTTTCTGAGGATCGCTGTCCGGCAACTGATCGGCTACCATGACTTTGGTAGATGGCATAATCGTTCCTTCGGCAGCATCGCCCGCGAGTTCGATATATTTGGGATCAGGCAAACCATGACACTGAATCAGAGGAATCGTGTAAGACAACTGCTTGACATTTTTGGCAACAATAGATCCCGGAGGACCTATAGTCCAGCAGATCAATGCCTGAGCATCCGTACCTTTGATTTTGGTCAACTGCACGGTCATATCCACATCTGAAACCTCAAATTTTTCCTGCGCCACAATGGTGATATCGTATTTTCCAGCCAGAGCAGTCAGGGATTCTTCGCCTTCCTGACCAAATTTATCTGTCGCGTTAATCACGGCAATTTTCTGAATTTTCTGCTTTTTCAGATATTCGTAAATTTTTTCGACCGCAGTTACAGTTTTCTGGGGAGATTTGAATACCCATTTGCGAACCGGGTTGACCGGCGGGGTTCCTCCGACACATGCGACAGTCGGAATCTGGGCTTTCTCGATAAAATTGATAATTGCCATGCAGGAATCGGTACGCGTGGGACCGATCAGGGCATCCACCCGCTCGTTTTCCACGAGCCGCTTGGCTTCGATAGCTGCTTTGCCAGGATTGCTTTCCGAATCCCCGTAAATCAGCTTGATCGCTTTGCCATTGATGCCGCCGGATTTGTTGATCTGATCCGCAAGCATTTCCGCCACATATTTCGATGGCATACCGATATGTCCCGCAGGACCGGACAAGTCGAACAAACATCCGATTCTGATCGGTTCTTCGGCAAAAGCAATCCCTCCGAAGCACAGCACGATTGCCGCAATCACCGACATTATTCCTTTCTTTTCCATAAATCCCCTCTCTTATAAAAACTTGTATCAGAATAACCTGAAATCATATTGTTTTATATTATGAAACATCAAGGAATACAAGAAAATTTTATTATGACATTACACCTATTTATTCCGAAATCATTGATAGTCCCACGCTCCGATAACCCCCCCGCCCAAAACCTCATCACCACAATAAAACACCGCACCCTGTCCCGGGGTAATGGCTTCCTGCGGCTGATGAAATTTCACCATCACACTCGTATCCTCTATCGGCATGATTATCGAACTCGCGGCACGATGCCGATATCGGACCCGCGTATGAACCTCTGCCGGAAAGCTCAATGGCGGATTGATCCAATGAATATTGCTGACCCGGCATTGAGAAAACAGTACCTCTTGTTTGAAGCCCACGATCAGGCGATTGTTTTCCGCATCTATCCGAATCACATAATACGGCTCGGACGCGGGGCAATTGATGCCTTTGCGCTGTCCGATGGTAAAGCGGTGCAAGCCCTGATGTCTGCCGATCACTTTGCCGTCCGTGGTAACAATCGGACCCGGTTTGGCTATAAATCCCCTCTCTTCCAGAAATTCCGCATAAGAATCCTGCCGGATAAAGCACACATCCTGACTTTCTTTTCGGATCGGCGGAATCAGCTGTTTTTCCGACGCCAACTGCTTTACTTCTGATTGACTCATATCTCCGAGCGGAAACGTTATGTGCGCCAACGTATCCTGAGACAAAAATGCGAGAAAATACGACTGATCTTTCTGAGAATCCGCGCCCTGATGCAGATGATAGTTTCCCGCGTTATCTTTTCGGATTCGGGCATAATGTCCGGTTGCCAGAAAAGATGCACCGAGTTGCTTTGCAGCATCGAGGATTGTTCCGAATTTGATTCGGGGATTGCAGATCAGGCAGGGATTGGGCGTTTGTCCTTTCGCATAAGTATCGGTAAAATATCGAACAACCGTTTGCTCGAATGCCTCGCGGCAGTCAATAATATGCAGAGCAATATCCATTTGTCCGGTCATGCTGCGGATCATGTTCGTATCCGCAGTGTCGAATCCGGTGAGAAAATGAATCGCAATCAGGGGATAGCCATGTTCTTTCAGCAGAAATGCGGCAGTCAGCGAATCCACACCGCCGCTCATTGCCACTGCAATCAGAGGCTTCATTCGAAAAATGCCTGATTTTTCGGTCGGATACTCATGGCTTTGGTGGGACATGCGGTAAAGCAGAGTTCGCACACGCTGCATTTTTTCTGATCAAATTCTACAGACATTTCAGGGCGTTTGATATACAATGCCCCACTCGGACAAACTGCAGTGCAGGCACCGCAATGAACGCATCTCTGCTTGCTTTTTCGGACTTCCTGTTCCGCACTCTGCACCGCCACCCCGTGCTGTTCCAGAAATTTCACGCCCTGCCGGAAATTTTTTCTGCCGCCGGAAAGCTCCAGAACCAGCATTCCTTCTTTTCTCGGAAAAATTTCCGCATCCAGAATATTGAAGGTTAGATCATAATCTTTCACCAGATGACAGACCAACGGTTTATGCACAACTTCTTTCGGAAACCGAAGAATCAATATTTTCGAATACATAAGAATCCTCCCATATTTTAAATCATCATTGCCGCGCAACCGAACGATAAATCGCCCGGATAGAAACCGAATACTGCTTAAGCAGGCTTGAGCTTATAGCCCTGAAATTGAT
>CAZMDM010000041.1:0-2365 GCA_964564775.1 uncultured Desulfonema sp.
TCGTTTGACGCGCTTAAGTCGGCATTGAAGGCAAAAGACCCGACGCGATGTCTGGGAACACTGGATATGTACCCGGAAGAAGGCAAATATCATGCGGACGGGCATCGCAAATGCAATCTGTGGCTGAAGCCATCGGAGAGCATCCGGCGAAACTGTTTATGTCCGGTGTGTGAAAAGCCGCTGACTCTGGGCGTGCTGCATCGTGTGGAAGCATTGGCAGACAGACCCGAAGGATTTGTGCCGGATAATGCCATTGCGTGTCATCATATCATTCCGTTGGCAGAAATTCTTTCCGAAATTTTCGATTCCGGCGTCAATACCAAAACCGTCAATCTGCCTTATCGCAATACTCTGGAACTGCTCGGACCCGAACTTGCCATTTTGCGCGATCTTGAAATCGGGGATATTGACCGAGCGGGAATTCCGCTGCTTTCCGAAGCCATTCGGCGCATGAGAGCCGGAGAGATTCACATTTCACCGGGCTATGACGGCGAATACGGCAAAATTCTGGTGTTTGATAAAGGAGAAAAACAGAAACTTCTGGGGCAGCACGGCTTGTTTGCGATGTCATCAAAGCCCGCGAAAAAAGCAAAAGAATCGCCCCCGATTCCGAGTAAAGCTCAGAAATCAATTCCGAAAATCAAAATTCGGGAAGAACTCAATTCTGAGCAGAAACAGGCAATCGAGCATTGCGGAACCCCGCTGCTCATTATCGCAGGTCCCGGCGCGGGAAAAACCAAAACCCTGACCCACAGAATCGCGTATCTCATTCAGCAACGCCATGTTTTACCTGAAAATATTCTTGCCGTTACCTTTACCCGCCGCGCGGCTCAGGAAATGAAAGAGCGATTGAAACTTTTGCTGAATAGCTCTTCGTTTCCGATGGTTACGACATTTCATGCGCTGTGCTTTCAAATTCTCAAAGAACAGGGATATGACGAGTATTCGGTGATTGACGATGATGAGCGCAAAAGCCTGATTTCAGAAGCCATCAGACAGGTCAAATCGCAGGGCATCAGAATGGATATGAAGCCAGACGCCATATCTGATCTGATCAGCCATGCCAAGCAGCAATCCGATATGTCTGTGATTCGTGAAATATCTGAAGTATTTCAGGCATATCAGACCTTGCTGGCTTCGGAAAAAGCTTTCGATTATGATGATCTGGTTTTCCATGTCGTGAATCTGCTCGAATCCGATCAGAAAATATACGAGCATTATGTTCATAAATTTCAGCATATTCTGGTAGACGAATATCAGGATATCAATCTGAGTCAGTATCGTCTGATTCGCCTGCTGGCATCTTCGGACAAAGAACTCTGCGTGATCGGAGACCCGGATCAGGCAATTTACGGATTCCGAGGCTCCGATGTACGATATTTTCAAAGATTCACAGAAGATTATCCGAACAGCACAACCATCCGGCTGCTGAAAAATTATCGCTCGGTGGAAACCATTCTCGAAGCCTCGCATCAACTGATCCGGCATCACAGTCTCAATCCTTCGGAAATCAGGATTTATTCGGGCATACAAGGCGTGAAAACGCTCGGCATTCTGGAAACTGCCACGGAAAAAGCCGAAGCAGTCGCGGTCGGCAAGCTCATTGAAAACATGATCGGCGGCATGAGCTTTCATTCGATTGATTTCGGCAAAACCGACAATCACAAAACAGACCGGGCATTTTCCGATATTGCCGTGTTGTACCGAAGCCATCAGCAAAGCACTGTGATTGCAGAAATATTCGACAACGCGGGCATTCCGTATCAGATTGCCAGCCGCGAATCGCTGTATCAGCAAAAAGGAATTGCAGAACTTTTATCGTTATTGAAAATCTGTGAAAACAAAGACTTGATTACAGATACGCAGAAAATTGCAAAACTGAATCTTTCGGATCGGATTGAGGAGATTCGGGATAAAATATCCGATCTTTCTGTTGCGGATAAAGTCAGATATCTGTCGCAGATTCAAGAAATTGCCGCTCTGATTTCCGAATCTTCCAAAAGAGAACAAGCATTGGAAACATTGTTGAAAACTGCGGCTGTTTTCAGCAACAATGTCAAAGAATTTTTGGATACGCTCGCGCTGGAAACCGACCCGGATGCGCTCGACCTCGATGCTCAGAAAGTTTCGCTGATGACGATTCATGCTGCCAAAGGGCTTGAATTTCCAGTTATTTTTATTGTTGGGTGCGAGGATGGCTTTCTGCCTTTTGAACGATCTGAGGCTATTGCCGAAGAACGGCGGCTTCTGTATGTCGGCATGACTCGTGCCAAAGAGCGGTTGTTTTTCAGCTATGCCAAAAAGAGAATGATCTATGGCAAGATGCTGAAACGGGAAATATCGCCGTTTGTCAAAGATATCGAGG
>CAZMDM010000042.1:0-3749 GCA_964564775.1 uncultured Desulfonema sp.
TGGAAGATCGCACATAGAGCATGGATAAGGCTGCCGGGTCTTTCTGATAATCGGGTCCAAGCTCCATAATGACTTTGTAGCTGTTGTTAGGAGCATAAATGGTTGAAACTTCACGAGAACTGTATGCAGTTGCCAGCGCATCTTCGATCTGATACGGACTCAGCCCCAATGCTGCTGCCCGATCTCTGTCCATCTTCACATTCAACTGAGGATTTTTCAACTCCAGATCACTGTTGACATCCTGAATCAGGGGAAGTTCGCGCATTTTCATCTCGAATTGCGACGCGGTCTCATACAATTCCTTGGTATCCGTACTTTGCAGTGTGAACTGATATAAACCTTTGGTAAATCGTCCGCCGATAGAGATTGGCGGCGGATTCTGTAAAACTACCCGTATTCCCGGTATTCCCGACAGTTTGGGGCGTAGTTGATTGATCACCTCGTCAGCCGAAAGTTTGCGATGCTCGCGGTCTTTGAGGCGAATCACCATACGTCCCGAATTAAGGGAAATAATCTGTCCTCCGATGCCAGCCACAGACATCACGGATTGAATATTCGGGTCTTTTGATACCATATCCGCTGCAATTTTCTGATACTGACTCATTACTTCTATAGAAATTCCCTGATAAGATTCCGTAGCTGCCTGAATCATGCCGGTATCATCGCTGGGCAGAAAACCTTTGGGAACGATTTTGAACAACTGAACTGTTGCCACCAGCAGCAGGATCGAAACTGCAAGTGTTACGAATTTCATTTTCAGGCACAATCTCAGCGTAACATCATAAAGTTTCAGAAAAATTCCTTTTTTACCCTGATCTTCACTATGGCTGATCTTGCCTTTTCGGAGCATTTTGGCGCAGAGCATGGGCGTCAAGGTCAGAGACACCACGCCGGATACCAGAATGGAAATCGAAATGGTTACGGCAAATTCCCGGAACAGCCGCCCCACAACGCCGCCCATGAACAATACCGGAATAAATACCGCAGCCAGAGACAATGTCATGGATAAAATCGTGAAACTGATTTATCTTGAACCTTCCAAAGCAGCTTGGAGTGGCGATTTGCCCATTTCCAGATGGCGCACGATATTTTCCAGCATGACAATCGCATCATCCACCACAAATCCGACTGCCAGAGTCAATGCCATCAACGAAATATTATCCAGACTGTAGCCCAGCAGATACATCAGTGCAAAGGTGCCGATCACCGACATCGGAAGCGCAAGACTCGGAATCAGGGTTGCAGTCAGATTCCTCAGAAACAGAAAAATGACCATAACGACCAGACAAACCGTCAGAAACAGGGTAAATTTCACATCATCCACCGATTCCCGGATGGTTACGGAACGATCATACATAATACCCAGTTTGACCGACGCGGGAATCTGCTTTTCGAATTTGGGCATCAGTGCTTTTACTGCATCCACCACCGCAACCGTATTGGTTCCGGGCTGACGCTGCACCGCAAGAATTACGGCCCGCTCATTATCGAACCAATTGGCGCGCTTGTTGAGTTCAACGCTGTCAATCGCAAGACCGATATCCTGAAGCCGAACCGGAGAGCCATTGCGATAAGCAATAATTACAGGCTGATAATGCTTTGCCTGCATCAGTTGTCCGTCTGCCTGAATCGCATATTCTCTCACCGGACCCGACATGACGCCGGTGGGAAGATTGACATTGGCGCGTTTGATGGCAGTCGCGACTTCGTCAACCCCGATGTCTTTGGCAGCCAATGCCTGCGGATCAAGCTGAATTCTGACCGCATATTTCTGAGAGCCATAGACCTGAACCTGCGCGACACCGCTGACCATGGAAATCTGCTGTGCCATGATGGTTTCCGCATATTCCGTAACATCGGACAATCGTAGCGTGGGAGAGGAGACCGCGATATAAAAAATCGGCTGATCTGCCGGATTCACTTTGCGGTATGTGGGCGGAGAAGGCATTTCCGAAGGCAGATTTCTCAGCGCAGACGCAATCGCGGACTGCACATCCTGAGCCGCAGCATCCAGATTGCGTTTCAAGTTGAACTGAAGCGTGATCCGGGTTCCGCCCAGCGTGCTGACAGAGGTCATGGAGTCCAAATCCGCAATCGTGGAAAAGACTTTTTCCAACGGCGTTGCCACAGAAGATGCCATGGTTTCGGCATTCGCACCCGGAATCTGCGCGGATACTTCGAGAGTCGGAAAATCCACAGCCGGAAGATCGTTGACCGGCAGCAGCCGATAACCCATGATTCCCGAAATCAGAATGGCAATCATCACCAGCGTGGTCATTACCGGACGACGGATAAATAGTTCTGAGAGGTTCATGCGCGGGAGTATATATCAGAATGAAGAGAGAAGGAGAAGGAAAAAATCAGAAGAGTCCCATATCAAAATGGAACGCAATGAACTGTCCCGTCCACCGCTTTCGGTGATACAGCGATAATCGGATTACCATGACATTCTCGATTCAGACCTGACCCTTTTTAAGAACAAGACAGCACAGCGCGCCGACAAAGCGGATATCACCATGACCGAACAAGGTGTTTTCCGCAAGTTTCTTCATGTCATCGGGACAAAGAAAAGGCTCTTCGAATGAATGAAGCCAGAGCAGTGCAAGCCTGAGCGAGCCGATCTGTTTTTTTATATGCTCGACATTTTCCTCAGGCATTTTTCGCACCAGATCATAAATCAGCGCGTAACTGCCCGGTTTCAATACCCGATGAACCTCGTTCAATCCTGCTTCGCGATGTTTCCAATGATGAAGAGAGCCGGTTGAAATCACGCAATCGAAATATTCATCTGCAAACGGCAGATTCCCGGCATCGGCAACTTTTGCTTCTGCTTTGTCAGCGCATCCAGCTTGAGCAATGTTGATTTTGGCTTTTTCGATCATTGCGGCTGAAATGTCAACTCCGATCAATTCCGCAGTCGGAATGAGTTTATGAAGCTCAAGCAGCAGTCGCGCGGGTCCTGTGCCTATATCGAGAATCCGACCGCTATGGCAGTATTGTGTCACATCTTTTGCAACTGCTTCATATTGGCGAAGAAAGAGATTGCTTTTGCTTGCAGCATTGTAAAGAATGCTTGCGGGCCAGGGAATTCCTTCGGGATGAAGACGATGTATCAGTTTTTTCCAAGAACTCAGGGTGTTCATGATTTACTCTCCACGATAAACGTTACGGGTCCGTCATTGATTAACGAAACATCCATCATTGCCTGAAAGCGGCCGGTTTCCGCATGAATATGTTTATTTCGGATAAGCTGCACAAAATATTCGTATAACGCATTGGCTTTGTCCGGCGGCGCGGCGTCTGTAAAAGACGGACGGCGTCCTTTCCGGCAGTCTCCGTACAAGGTGAACTGAGATACCACCAGACATTCTCCCGCGTTTTCAAGCAAAGAAATGTTCATTTTACCGGCTTCATCTTCGAAAATTCTCAGATTGACGAGCTTATCCGCAAGATAGTCCGCATCTTTTTCCGTGTCTTCTTTGCTGACACCCAATAAAATCAGCATTCCCCGACCGATTTGTCCGACAATAGCCCCGTCAACCGATACCGAGCTTTGTTTCACCCTCTGAATCACCGCGCGCATTGTATCTCACCTCCGAGCAGATCGAAAATAAGCCTTTTATATTATGAAAAAAACGGGTTTTGTCAATAAAAATAGTTGAGCAAACAGTCCTGAAATGATACATTTCGTATCGGCCATGATTTGCTACAAAATTAGGCTGAAATTTTGAATCAGACAAAGGAAATAC
>CAZMDM010000043.1:0-5422 GCA_964564775.1 uncultured Desulfonema sp.
AAATTCAGTCCGATTATCCGTCCCGGCGGACTGCTGCTGACCGACAGCCGCTATGTCAGAATCCAGCCCAAAGTGGATGCGCGTCAGCTTCAGATTCCCATGTATAAAACGGTCATGGAAAGCATCGGCAAACCCATTGTATTCAATATATGTATGCTAGGGACATTGCTGGGCTTGACAGATCTGGTCAGACCGGATTCGATTATGAGCATCCTGCAGGAGCGCATTCCCAAAGGATTTCTGGACATGAACAAAAAAGCTTTGGATTTGGGAATCGAGCTTGGGGTGAAGTTCAAAAACTGAACCGCGGACAAGGGAAAATCACAGAATATGGAAAAACGATGTTTGAAAGCTGATTCGTATGAGTTCTATATTGACAAAGTAAAACGCTCTTGAACAAATTTTTCGGATCAAATATACTCTTATTCATGAACATTATGACTGAAGACCGTATTATGCACGGCGTTGTCGGGCTGGCATTCTGGATAGGCTATCTGTATCTCGGAAAAATTTTGAAGCTGCCGCGCCGAAGTATTATTGAGCGAACCGGGATGGTTTTGGCAGTTTTATTGGGTACATGGGTATCGGATTGGGATTTGTTTCTGGGCATCGGATATCACAGAAGCCCTCTGACGCACAGCATTCTGCCCTTTCTGATATTCACCCCGATTTTCAGACCGATTTCCCGATATGTGTTTCCCATCGGATTCGGTTTGGGGCTGGCATCACACCTGTTCTGGGATATTATTTTCTACGGCAATGTGCATTGGATTTCAGGACGCATGGAAGATCGCCTGTTTCTGGGAATTAATATGGCGATTTTATTTTTTCTGATTGCAAGAACCGAGCGCAGAAACAAACCCGCCGAGCTGACATCTCAGGGCTTTACACTGATCGAAACCCTTGTGGCAATGATGATTCTGTCAATTGCTATCGTTACGATTTTCCAATTATTTTCAGGCAGTCTGAGAGCAGGAAAACTTTCAGACAATTACACCCGGGCAGTATTTCATGCCAAAGAAAAAATGGAAGAAATTCTGATATCCGAAAAAATGGCGGAAGGGGATTTTCAGGGACGATTTGACGATGAATTTCAGTGGAAAGCGGAAATCCGCCGTTCAGACACCTTGAAAGACAGCTCTCCGCCGATAAATACCTTTGCAATCCGGGTGGAAGTCTTTTGGCGTGAATCTGAAAGTCCGAAAACCATTACTGTCAGCACCCTGAAAATTGCCGAAGAACTGAGGCGGGAAAAATGAAATCCCAAGGATTTACCCTGCTGGAACTCATTCTGTCGCTGACCATTCTTGCTATGATTGTCGTGATTGTTTCGAGTGGCTTTCAGCTTGGCATCCGGGCTTATGAAAAAGGCGGACAGATGATTGATAGTCAGCAAAGAGAACGGATATCTGCCGAGTTGATGAAACATCAGTTCGCCTCGCTGTATATATCCAAACCTCCGCCTGACAAAGATAAAGCCGGATCATCTGCCAACCTTCCGAAAAAAAATGAAGAAATCCGGTCATCGTTTTTTCTGAAAGGCAATAAAAAGCGTGTATCGTTTTTATCTTCCATGCCGGTCATGTCCGACAAAAAAAATGGCATGGTTTACGCTGTGTACTCGGTAAGATCGGCGGGCAGTGCTGAAAGACTGATATTTTATGAAAAAAATGTTTCTTTGTTCGGGGATATCACAGATGTTTCCGATATTGATTTTTATGATCTCATTCCCGAAACGCATTCTGTCGAATTCGGATATCTCAAAGAGGAAGGGAAATGGCTTGATGCGTATGATTCGGAAAGCGAAAAAATGCCGCCCAAAGCAATCCGAATCGCCATTCGTCGCTCGCGGGATTCTTCTCCCCTGTATATCATTGCACGCATTGTACAGAC
This sequence comes from uncultured Desulfonema sp., assembly GCA_964564775.1. GTDB lineage: Bacteria > Desulfobacterota > Desulfobacteria > Desulfobacterales > DYRC01 > DYRC01. Next base: position 1,894 of record CAZMDM010000043.1, read on the forward strand.
ACCGGAGGATACAAACGCCCGATAATGCCGGAATCGCTCTGTTGCTGGTGCTGTGGATATTGGTGCTGCTTTCTGTCATGGCAGGCGAATTCTCCCATATCATGCGAACAGAAGTGAATATTACCCGAAATTTCAAGGAAGAAACACAGGCATATTATCTTGCAGAAGCAGGTATTTATCGGGCGATCTTCGAATTGATCCGAACAGAAGCCCATCTTGAGCGTCTCAATCCTGCTGAACACCGAGACTCATCCGAATGGCGGATCAACACGGAAATAGCGCCGGTCAGATTTGCCCAAGGACGATTTCATCTCAAAATTGACAATGAAAGCGGTAAGATAGACCTGAATGCCGCAGATGAAGCCACCATTAGACTGCTGCTGGGCAGATTTGCCCTAGACGAGCAACAGAAAAATATCATTGCCGATTCGATTGCAGACTGGCGGGACAGCGATAATAATCATCGTCTCAATGGCGCGGAAAATGAGTATTACCAATCTCTTGGCAAACCATATTCGTGTAAAAATGCGGATTTCGATTCCGTAGAAGAGCTTCTGCTGGTCAGAGGGGTCAGTGAAGAGATATTTTATGGCGGTCTGAAAGATATGCTGACAGTCTATCGCGGGGAAAGCCTCAAAGATCGCAAGCCAGTATTTGGTATTCCTGCTTATGTCAGAGAGGAAAAGAAGCGGAAAGTCAATATCAATGCCGGATCGCCGGAGATGCTGCGGCTTTTTCCTCCGATAAACGAAGTTATTCTTGAAAAAATCATGGAATACCGGAAAAATAAAGATTTTGAGTCAGAAGAGGAAATCGGAAAAGTGCTGGGCATCGGGGTTCAGACGGCGCTCGCTCCTTATATCACTGTGGAAAAATCTGCTTTTTTTACAATTACCTCTGTCGGCAAGCCCGATGATTCCGAAGTGATACAGGCAATTCAGGTATTGGTCGAGATCGATCCGGCTCTTGAAAAAAAATATCGCATGGTCCGATGGACAGACCGATACGATATTTCAAAATATTCACAACATTAAATTTATTTTGTATTGCCGATATTGATTCCCATAAAACCGCCTTTCATCACAAAGGTCATGGGCGTATTGTTTCTTAGCACGGTTACTTCCACCACCTCTTTTGTCTCCCGGCTTTTGACTTCCTGAATCAACTGTTGCGGATCCGTAATTTTCACACCATCATATTCCACCACAACATCCCCTTTCTGAAGCCCGACCGCTTCAGCCTGAGAACCCTGAATCACATCTACGACCCCGACAGACGCATTTTCCGCTATCGGCAGAGGTGGCGGTGCCGGCGGAGGAATATCAGCAGATTCCGCGGGTCTCAGAGGAAAAGAAGGCGGCGAAGACGAATATTTTGCAGTCGAGCGAGGCACGACCACAATCCGGCTCAATCCCGACCGGGTATATTCGAACACATAATTTTCCTCATTTAACTGGCGCAGAAGACGTTTCAATACAGTTTCCTGAACCTCTTCTTTGCCAAAAAAATTCAGCGTCTCGTTTGTCCGATGTTCGAGTCCGGAAATGTCAACCCGACATTTCCGCCTGATCTCTTCGATCAACTTGGACAAAGGCATATTCTGAACCCGGATATTCAATTTTCCGTCCGAGCATTGAATATCGGAATTTTTATCCGCTTTTTCGCTGCACAGACCGGGCGTCAGTCCGACACAGACTGCTACGGATACGATGATTCCGATTCGGAGTATTGCTGTCATGGCTTTCATAAACAATCATCCTAACACGCGCACGGAGCAAGTCAAGAAAGTTTTTTAATAATCGATAAAACTTTTGAGCTTTTTGCTTCGGGTGGGATGTCTGAGTTTCCGCAATGCTTTTGCTTCGATCTGCCGGATGCGCTCACGGGTAACTGCAAAATCCTGTCCCACTTCTTCCAGTGTATGATCGGCTTTTTCGCCGATACCGAAGCGCATTCTTAAGACTTTTTCCTCACGCGGGGTTAGAGTTGCCAGAACTTTCCGGGTCTGTTCCGCAAGGTTCAAGCTGATAGCAGCTTCCGAAGGCAGCATGAATTTCTTGTCTTCGATAAAATCTCCCAGATGGCTGTCTTCTTCCTCGCCGATAGGTGTTTCCAAAGAAATGGGTTCTCTGGCGATTTTCAGTACCTTCCGCACTTTTTCCAGAGGAATTTCCATTTTTTCGGCGATTTCTTCGGGAGACGGCTCACGTCCGAGTTCCTGCACCAGATAGCGGGAAGTGCGAATCAGCTTATTGATGGTTTCAATCATGTGAACCGGAATGCGGATGGTTCTTGCCTGATCCGCAATGGCTCTGGTAATTGCCTGACGGATCCACCATGTTGCATAAGTGCTGAATTTGTACCCCCGGCGATATTCGAATTTATCTACAGCTTTCATCAGCCCGATATTGCCTTCCTGAATCAGATCGAGAAACTGTAAGCCGCGATTCGTGTATTTCTTGGCAATGCTGACCACCAGCCTCAGATTTGCCCGGATCAGCTCGCTTTTGGCGGCTTTTGCCATATTCCGCCCTTCTTCCACGCCGCACATGCTTTTTTTCAGCGTTTTGGTATTGGCTTTGATTTTCTTTTCCCGCTCATGAATCTGATCACAGATACACCGGATGCTGTCATACAGACATTTGCTGTCCGATTCCTCCAGTGAACAGGTAGACTTTGCCCATTCGAAAAATTTTTCCTCCTGCCTCAGTTTGGATTTGAGATCGTTGGTTGTCGTATTCAGTTTTTCAGCAAATTCGGCAAGCTTGCCATCTGCGGAATCGAACCAGCAGATCTGATTGCGGATCACTTTCTCGATTCGGTCAATCACTCCGCCTTCCAGACGCCAATCTTTGAGCTGTTCGAAAATTCGGTTATTGCGCCGAGCAATCATCCGTCTGAGTCGGCGCTGATCATCATACGTCATATCAGGGTTGGCATACAATTTTTCACGATGTTCCAATGTGTCTTTGTACAAATCCCGAATGTTGTGGATGGTTTTGATAAAATTTTCAAGTTGCAAAGCCTCGTCTGTCGGAGAATCTCCCTCGTCCAAGTCTCTCAGCACATGCTTGGGACGCAGTTTCCCTTCTTCGATATGCTCTCCGAGATTGAGGATGCACTCAACACCGAGAGTAGTGTCCAGAAGTGCGCGCAGAACTTCCTGCTCTCCGGCTTCGATTTTTTTTGCAATTTCGACTTCCTCTTCACGGCTCAACAGAGTTACCAAACCCATTTCCCGCAGATACATCTTAACCGGGTCCGTAACGGTTCCGAGATCGGAGCCTTCTTCGCCGAGTTTGTCGTCCCCGCGTTTTTTACGCTCGGCGATTCTCCGCTTCTTTTTATCCAGAACCTCGATTTCCATATCATCGAGCATAATCAGAGCCTCGTCAATCTGATCCGGCGAAAGCGCTTCTTCCGGCAGAACCACATTGATTTCCTCATACGTCAGATAACCCTGCTCTTTGCCTTTGGAAATCAGGTCTTTCAATGCGTTTTTGTCAATCTGAGTATCGCCTTTCGGCGG